>JBDRQZ010000097.1:0-2954 GCA_043826025.1 bacterium
ACGCTGTCTGCGGTGCCCGGAACTATGCAATCGGCGCCACAGGTTTTGCACTTCGCGACTTCGCCAGCTCTCAGGTAACGAACAGCTATGTCGCTTCCACAACTCCGACAACGAAATCTCAGTCCCATAGCGAGTCTCCTCCGGGAAGGTTTTGTTACTCATCCGTTCGTCTCAGTAGTAATGGCGACGAAAACGCGAAAACGTTAGCGAGTGCAGGGCAGATAGTTGAAGATAAATAGTGACTTGCGAAATTTTCTGCACACCAGCCGGCGGTGAAGCTGCGACGATCGCTGGAAGTGGCGCTGTCCGGAAGAGCGGATCGAAATGTGGGAGGGAGCAGGAGCAATCCGACTGTTGCAGTTAGGGAGTCAGGGTGTGGTCCGCGCGGAGGTTGGAAATCGGGGCAGGCTCCCATGAACCTGCCCCGTCTCCGCAATCAGAAGACGCATTATTTCAAGAGTAGCATCTTTCGTGTCTGACTAATGTTGCCTGCCTGCAGGCGATAAAGGTACAAACCAGAAGGTAGCTCAACACCAGAATGGTCTGCGCCGTCCCACTCGATTTGGTACTCACCGGCGGCGAGAAGCCCCAGGTCTTGGCGTGCAACTACCTGTCCGAGAATATTGAACACCTCGAAGGTCACCTCGGCGCTGCGCGGCAGCGCGAATCGCACCGTGGTCGAAGCGTTGAAGGGATTCGGGTAGTTCTGCCCAAGCGCGAAACCGTCGGGTAGTGTCGTCAGATCAGAATCGTAAAATCCGATACCGAGACTGGCGATACTTATCAGACCCGGCTCAAAGTCGGGCACCACAATCTCACCTTCCGCAAGGACAAACTCATACCGGTATTCGATTTCGTTGTAGACAATTGTCGCCGTATCGATCAGGACATCCTCGTCCGCTGCTTGTTCGGTTGCCGTGAAATAGGCCCAGCCGAGTGTCCAAATGCCGAGCGAGTCAGGGATCGGTGGAGGTTGGATCGGCCGTAGCGAGACTATGATCGCCTGGCTGTCCCTGTCGACGATCACCGTCAGACTGTCCAGAGGAATGCGCATCCCGGCGAGACTTGTGCCTGACTGGATTCCAGGCTTCTCCGGCAGCAGCGAACCGTCGAAAATGGATGGGTTTGGCACGAAGGAGTCAACGTAGACATACTCAGACTGGGTAGTGTAGTATTTCAGCGGCAGTGTAAAACCTGCCAGAGGCTGATCATTGTGCAACATGATCGGCACCGCAAAGCTCTCACCCGCCATCGCATCCACCGTGCCAACCTGAACGCCCGCCTCGACTATCAATTGCACTTGGAGGCTTGTCAAGGTGTCGCTCGAAGAGGCATCTAGAAAGATTAGGTCGGTTTGATACGTCCCCCCGCCCACTTCAGAGCCGAGCTGCACAATCGACAACAGCACCGAGTCGGGATTCGATCCAGAATTCTTGCTCGCCGAAAGCCATGCGGGGAGGCTCTGAGTGTCCAGGGTCCAATTGAGTTCTCCCGCGCTGCAATCGCTGTCGATTTGTAGCCATTTCGGTGCAGGCGCCTCTGTCGCCGTCGTGTCGGTGGCAAAGCAAATAGTGTCTGCTTCGAGGGTCATCGAACAAACGACCTCCACTCCCTCATCCCAGCAGGCGATACCGGCAGAGGACTTGCCACCGGCGATGACAAAGTCCCCACCAACGAACAGCTTCCCATCGTAGACGGCGAGAGCCCAGACCTCTGTGTGATCGCCGCGAATGCCCGACCCGAGTGAACTCCAGCCTGATCCGTTCCAGGCGGCAATGAAGTTGACCTCAGCACCATCGATATGGCTAAACTCGCCGGCAGCAATCAACCTGTTGTTGTAGGTGGCGAGGGCAAGAATGTCGGGATCATCACCGCTTGTCCCAGTTCCGAGAGTGCTCCAGGAGGAGCCGTCCCAACTGGCAATGTTATTGGCGGTGAGGCCGCCTGCCGTTTCAAAAGTCCCGGCCGCGATCAGCTTGTGATCATAGACAGCCAGCGCGCGGACATTTACGTATTCCCCTCCAATCCCTGAACCAAGAGGACTCCAGGAGGTACCATTCCAACTGGCTATGTTGCTTGCTGCCACGCCACCGGCCGTCTCGAACCGTCCTCCGGCGATCAATTTGTCGTCGTAAACAACCAGCGCCTTCACGTCAGGGCAGTCGCCTCCGAATCCTGAGCCTAGGGCACTCCAGGAGGACCCATCCCAGCGGGCAATACCATTGACTGGTGCTCCATTTGCGGTCTGGAAACCACCCGCGACGATCAAGTCATCTCCGTAGTTGGCAAATGCCTCCAGGTAGGTGGAGTAACATGAGGGATTCCCTCCCAAGGGCGTACCGAGCTGTTCCCAGGTTGTCCCATTCCAGGTCACCACGGCTGTAGTATCATACCAAGTCGGTTCACCATAGCTGTTGGTGACCACCTGTCCTTCGTAGACACCGAGCGGGGCTTGATGCGAAGGATGATCATCCGCAAAATCGGTCCATGATGAACCATTCCAGGAGGCAAGGCCCGAGACTATCAGGTTCCCGGCCGTATTGACTCGCCCGGCGAGCAATTGGCCTTCGAAAACTATCATGGCGTCGATCTTATCAGTACCGTTAGTCACCGACGTCCCTACTGCCAAAGCTCTCCAGGAGGAACCATTCCAGGCGGCGATGTTGTGGGCGACGACATCGCCTGCGGTAGACATGTAGCCGCCAACGATTAGCATACCATCATAGACTGCCATCGCCTGCGCTTCTGGGGCATTTGCACTCAGAGAGTCCCAACTACCTCCATTCCAGATCCAGCGGTCTGCAACTAGATCCCCGTCATAAACTGCTATACCATGACCATATGAGTCGCTAAGCCCCTCTCCCAGCGCGCTCCAAGTCGATCCGTTCCAGGCGGCGATCTCATTCATCGTGGATTCTCCGACAGCCCAGAAATACCCTTTGGCGATTAATTGC
>JBDRQZ010000098.1:0-2483 GCA_043826025.1 bacterium
CAGATC
Source organism: bacterium (assembly GCA_043826025.1). Taxonomy (GTDB): domain Bacteria; phylum Zixibacteria; class MSB-5A5; order CAIYYT01; family CAIYYT01; genus JBDRQZ01. The sequence goes on from JBDRQZ010000098.1 coordinate 7, forward strand.
GACCAGCAGCCGACGCGCATCGCCGGCGACAAACTCAGCGTTGTCAATGCCATTCAGTTGCGCGTTGAAGCTCGCTAGTTCGATCGCCTCCTCATTGAGTTCGATGCCGAGAACCCGACCGATCCGTCCCGCCAGATAGAGGCCGATTGAACCACAGCCACAGAAGAGATCGAGGACTTCCTCACTGCCCTGTAACTGGGCGTGCTCGACAATCAAATCGTAGAGAACTTTGGTTTGACGGCTGTTGGTCTGGAAGAATGAGAAAGGGCCGATTTGAAAAGTCAGATCGCCGATTTTCTCGCTTAGATGGTCCTTGCCGGAGACATGGACGATCAGATCGCCCTCGGCAACATTGGCCCGCCGGGTGTTCACGGTCTGGAAGAATGAGGTCATTTGCGGCAAACCAGTCATGACAGCCTGGAACAACTCATCGCGACCCTCGAATTCCTCGGTGCGGGTCACCAGATTCAGCAGCAACTCATCGGTGAGTTTACCTTCCCGCACCACCAGAAAGCGGAGTTCACCGCTCTCCGTGGACTCATCATAGAAAGGAATTCCCAGCTCACGCGCGGTGCGGCGAATCAAGTCAAGCGCCTTGACAGAATTCTCCGATTGCAGGTAGCACTCATTCAGCTCAAACACGGAATCGTAACGCCCCCGGCGGTGCAAACCCGCGGTGACACTCTCAGCGTCCTTGCCGAAAGAATACTCCATCTTGTTCCTGTACCCATACTGCTCGACCGCCGGAATCGTCGGCTCGACTTCCAGGTCCTCGAATTTGCCGATCCGCTTCAAACCCTCAACCACAAAACTGCGCTTGAGCTCAAGCTGGTCTTCATAGCTGAGATCCTGCCAGGAACAACCGCCGCAATAGTCAAAATGGGCGCAGCGGGGCTCAATGCGCCGCTCCGACCGGCGCACCAAGTCGAGACATTTGCCGAAGGCGAAGCGTCGTTTGAGACGGGTAATCTCGGTCCGGACCACTTCACCGGGCAGGCCGCCATTGACCATTACCACCATGCCCTCGTACCGGCCGACAGCCTTGGCTTCTGCGGTCAAGTCGGTAATCTCGACCTCGACCACCTGTCCTACCTGTAATCGATCAGCCATAGCCCGCAAGATAGAGTCGGGCCGGCAATTAGCAACTCAGAAAAGCGTTGCAGAAGGATTACCGATGAACCTTTATTGCAATGGCCGGTAAAACATCCGGTCGGACGAGTACTGTGACAAACCACAGAGCATCCCAGAGGTTGATATGCGAATCGGAACTACTGCTGCTGTCCTTTTCCTGGTCGTGACCTTTCTGGCGTCCGGGGCTTTCGCCCAGGAGCACGCCGCCTACCTGAAACCGTTGCTAAACCCTAACCTGGATGAGGAACTGCAGCCCTTCGCCGGGCAGGTCTACTTCACACAGAAGGGCGGTCTTGGACAGCCCTGCTCGGTCACTGTCGAGTTGACCAGTCTGGCGCCGCTGGCGGATACACAGTTTTTCTATTTCGAACCACTTGATCCCTATGAGCTCCAGATTCTTCCAGAGGATCTGGTCTGGTCCGGCCCGATCGACTCCGGCGCCGGCCTGGCGGCGACCTTTTCCTTCGAGCCTCATGAGGTCGGCAGGTTTGAATTCATCTTCTCGCGGAAACTCGGTAGCTGGCGGCAGTCGCTGGCACGGCTGAGTCTGGCCCTCGACGAGGATGGACAGACTCTGTATGCGGGACTCAATGATAGCTGTCAGTTCTCGGCCTGTAAGCCGCATCCCTGGCGCGAGGCTGACACTCTGGTGCTCAGTTTCGAACCACGGGAGGTTGCAGGGCGCACCACCAGGGAGCAGGATTTTGGCGCGGTCTTTAAGATCTCGCCGGCTCCGGGGCCAGGTGTTACCAGCAACGTCAATTTGCAGCTCGAATGTCATGAGCCATATTACAAAGATGTGCAGTTCATCCTGGAGCACACGACTACCCTGATGCCGTCGGCGCTGCCGGAATCATGGGGGCAGGATGCCGGACCGAATCCGCGTCACAGATTCTACGATGGCGCCTTCACGTTTCGGGCACTCGCCCCCGGTATGGGGATCATCATCTTCAAGGTAGTCGGGGAGCGGCCGGAAGTCCGTTTTGGCGATCATCGGACCACAGAATTCCAGATCTTTTACGTCGTTGGCTACGACGGCAAGCTGCGGTACATCGGCTATGAGAATCCCTGGGAGAGATACAGCGACCCCGCTGATCCAATGCTGGGCTCTGTCTCAGACCTGCTGGAGAAGAAATATGATCGGCACCAGTTCAAGAATATCCGCTCGAAGCCTGACTACCTGAAGTTGAAAGAGGAAGCGGACTCCGGCGCAGCGGCCGGGGAGTAGATCGACGCAATCCTTTTTCTTGACCTGAAAGTGTAGCTTTCATAAAATAGTGACCAGAAAGATGGTCACGGTGTCAGCCGACCGGCTGACCAAGCGGCAAGGATGCGATGAATTATCC
>JBDRQZ010000099.1:0-4730 GCA_043826025.1 bacterium
GCGAGACGCCTCAATACTGGGAGTTCTCGGAGCGTCGGTTCACACGCCCGCCTTCGGCGTGCGCAGGAACCGACGCAACCAGGGTTTTTCAACACTCCCCTTGGTCCGGGTTTCAAACCTAGACGAAAAGAAAGCGGCAGACTTGCCAGGCCTGCCGCTTCCGATTCTATGTATGTAGGTCCGAACCCCTGCGGTTCGGACAATTTTGTCTTGGCTTCTCGTCGTCCCTACGCCGCGATCTCCACTAACTCGATCTCGAAGCTGAGGTCCTGTCCGGCCAGCGGGTGGTTGGCGTCAAGCGTGATCGAGTCATCATCGAAACCGACAATCGATACTACCACGCGCTGTCCCTGCTCACCCTCAAGCTGAATCTGCTTGCCCAATTCCGGCGCAAAGTCGGCGGGAAACTGCTCGCGCGGCACTTTCTGCACCTGATTGTTGTCGCGCTGGCCATAGGCGGAATCGGCCGGAATGTCGATCCGCTTAGTCTGACCCGGCACCATGCCGACTACACCCTCTTCGAAGGCGGGGATGATTTTGCCGTCGCCTAAGGTAAACTGAAGTGGCTCCCGCTTGATTGAACTGTCGAATACGGTACCGTCATTTAATCTGCCGGTGTAGTGGACCTTTACGGTGTCACCGGTTTTCGCCTCTGCCATGATAACTCCTGCGTTTGTCGGCGGGGCGCCGTATCGGACCATCAACCACGCCTACCGAGTCAGCGATTCTCACTATTATCGAAACTTTGTATCAGACCTCGCCATTGATCGTTATCTAATACTTTCTCCAGATACGCACCAGACATATATTCATTTATCAGTTCTCGCCAGAACGTTTGTGCCGGGTAGTTGTGCTTGGTCTCTCGAATTTCCCAGCGTCCGGGAAACATCCCAAACGCCAGTAATGCCGCAGTCGATCCGATTTTCCGACGACGATAACGCCGCATCACGAAAAACTCCGCAATTGAACGCCCCGACTCATTTTCCGGCAGCGCGGTCCAGCCACAGATCAGCACAAACCCCGCGAGCTTGCCGTCGACTTCGATAAAAAAGGGATGGCGATCGGGATCGGTCCAGTAGTTGTCGAAATAGGGATATTCATATTCGCCGCTCGTCTCGACGTCGCATGGCTCGACCTCAGTGAAGTCATAGAGATAAAGCTGCATCAACCGCCACAGCACCCCCTTCTCCGTCTCCGGAATCGCTCTCAGTTCAACTTTCATCTTTCACCGCATCGAAATGCAAGAACAGTGCCGCCTGCAGGCTCCAGCGTTTTAGCGACTTATGTTTGCGACATCCTTCTTCGGTCGGCTTCGCCTCATGAATACTCCGCAGCTTGAAACCGCAAGCGATCAAAGTGTTGATATACTCCGACAACGTGCGATAGAAGGTTGGCACCGTGAACTTCGGATACTTGTCGGGTTCGGGGAAGGCGCTGAAATACCAGGTGTCTACCTCCGGCTCGGTGTTGAAGTAGCCACCAACCACCAGTTGAGGCTGACGGCCGGTTTCAGGGGGCAACCATCTGATCTCCCGCGAAATGAAACATGGGTGGGTAATGCTAAAATAGAGCCTGCCACCCGGTTTCAGCACCCGCTGAAACTCAGTCAGCGCTTCACGGTAGCAGGGGCTATCCATCAGCGCCACCGTCGACACCACGACATCGAAGGTCTCGCTCTCGAAGAGTGAGAGATTACCGTATGATGTGTTCTCATACCGAATCCCCAGCGGCTCTCTCTTCTCCTGTTCACGCGCCAGTTCAATCATCTTCATGGAGAGATCGACACCGACCATCTTGCCGCCGAGTCCGGCCATCAACCTTGTGTTGTATCCCTCACCACAGCCGGCGTCAAGCACCAGCTTGCCGGAAAGATCCCCAAGATTTCTGAGCAGCTCAGGATTGTTGACATATTCACGCGCGATGTCATATCCTTCCCGGACGAGCACCGCCCAGTGGGGCGCGTTGTTGTTCCAGTGTTTTTGCGAATCGGACTCGTCAAGTGGTCTTTCGCTCATATTCATCACCTACTTAACTGCTGTCAGCCAGGGATCGCTTTCGATTGGTGCCGGCCGCAGCACTACAGCCGTAACTTCTGATCTTAATACGCTATCCAGCTCCACCAGCGTCTGTGGTCGCCGCTCAATCACTATCTCATCATACAAGCAGGCCCCAAAATCGGAGCCATTCTGCGTCGGCTCAACACTGGAGAATCCGGCCGCAAGCAGCCACTGCTGCAAAGTCGCGCCTGATGGATGTCTCAGCACACTCTGACAGGAATCTGTGACCATGCTCCTGAGCAGATCGAGTTGCCCCAACTCGAATGCCATCACTCCATATAATGGAAACTGCGCTCTCAAAACGCTTTCAATCTCAATCCTATTGGCTTCGAGCAAAAGCGCATACTGCACAACTCGTTCTTCTTTCAGATTTCGATCATAAACCAGCAGCAGCGTCTTGCTATCCCCCAGCGGCCACAAATCGAGTTCCCGCTCGCGTCCATCTCGATACCGACCCAGTGCCTCATAAGTAATCCGCAGCTTGCCGCCGGGCCTGAGCACGCGATAGAGCTCAGCAATCGTTGCCTGCGGATCGGGAGTCTGCTCGACCGCCGATGCCGCTGTCACACCATCGAATAGCTCATCCGCAAAAGGCAGACTTTCACCGGCGGGCACCTGAATGAACTCAGCATTCCTGATGTTGAGCCGCTTCGCGTTTTCACGACACACTTTCACCCGGCGTGCGGAGGCATCGACACCGATCACCTCTTCAACAAAGGGAGCCAACAGCAAAGCCGGCCAGCCATCACCGGGACCGAAATCAAGCAGTCGCCCATCGCCGACACTGTGATAGAAATCCCAGCAAGCGCCGCGATCCGCCCAGTGTGAGCGTTTATTGATATCAAAGGGTTGATAAATGACCGGCAGACAGCGCCCCGACTGCGATTCCATGCGATCATAGAGCAGAGCTGTCGAGTCCACCTGACGCGGACGCAATTCTGCCCTGATCCATTTAATGAGATTCATCTGTCGGTCCGAACGACTACTTGGCGATGAGGTCCTGACGGAAACCGCTCAGGGTGCCCTGTATCTGCCAGAGCCGCAGAATGCAGCTCGCTGGATTGTTGAGCAGCTCATCGATTTCCGGCGAGATCTCGCGCAGTTCGAAAGTATTCAGCTCGACCGGCTCATGCAGAAGCGCCACCCGGTCGGGATGGAGCGCGGGGAATTGCTTGAGCCGCAGCGAAGTGATCACCTGTAGGTCGATCCGGGTATAGCCGGTCTCGGTGCGGGTGATTCGCAACGGATAATAGAGCGCATCGGTTTTGAACCGGTACTGCACGGCATCGCTGGTGGTCAACTCCGGACCCAGCGAGACAACATCGAAAGCGAACCAGCTATAGCCATCCTCAATGTATTGCTGAATCACTTCGGTGAGCGCCTCCGGGATGCTCGGCGATTCGACTCCAAGCGATCTCAAATAGGAATTCGCCCATTCGACAAACCGATTCTTGTCGTTGGCGTGGGTCAGCGAAATCTCGTGCACGCCGATCTGCTTGTAGAAAATCAGGGTCCCGGCGAAATCGGGCTGGACCCGCCCTTCCTCTTCCTCGCGCGTTTTCGGCTGTTCCGCCAGCTTCTTGTTGATCAGATTAGTGACTTTGCGGAAAATCTCGACATCGGCCTCGGTCACATCGGGTCGGCTCGGCAGAGGCAGAATCTCAAGCACCTTGGTGTTTTTCGAGGCGCGCAGATCGGTCGACATGATCATGATCTGTTCCGTACCATTCCAGGCGATCAGAGCCCGCTGGTGCGGTTCATAGATTTCCACCGTCGTATCAAATGGCACCGAGCCCCGGTCGGCTAGAACACTGGATGTCGCGATCAAAACGGCAAGGAGCACTAGGATATTCGTCGCTCGCATAATCTTCCTCCTGGGATTATCCCTGGGCGTTACTCACTGCTTAACGATAACGCGATCCGCTTTTGATAACAAGCCGTTTGTTTCGAACGTAGGACAAACGCCCTGCCGGCCCTGGATTTGATCAAGGGGCGTTTAATTCAGTGCTCGGCAGATACCCATGCTTCTTCCGTGCTTGACACGGGATCCGCCGCTAATTGCAGCCGTAGGTCAAGCTCTCTTGGAGCTTGACATTCTCATATCCCATCAACTCTCTGTCAATCGAGCCCCCGCCTGCGACAATCATACTATTCGAATGGAAATCTACTAACGCTCCGCCCCGGCGGCCACACTATCAAGATTGACTATGTATAACTCTCCCGTGCGCCCATTAGTATAGGCAAGGTGCATTGAAGAGGGCGAAAACACGCCGCCTGTCTCGATCACATCCGGCGTGTCGGTCAGTTGTCGGACCTCTGAGCCATCGAATTTGGCTACCCACAGGTCTGATGCCTCTAGATCGTAGTGCCCGTAATCAGTCTTGCAGTATAGGATGTACTGCCCTTGAGGTCCCCACGATTCCATATCGGCATAACCAAGGTTTGACAACTCGTTTCCGAGTGTATCGAAGACAATCAACTCAGATCGGTGATTGCTGCAGAAAAACATGTCTTGACCCGGTGCGAGAACAGGTCTCAGAAATGTGTTTGCCCCCTGTGTCACTTGCCGGCCGACTTCAGACGATCCGTAGTACAGCCAGACCTTTCCCCAACCAAGAGGCTGCGTCCCAACGCTAAGCGAGGGTGCCGTTGGCAGGGTGTCTGCATCACTTG
>JBDRQZ010000100.1:0-10311 GCA_043826025.1 bacterium
CCCGCGCCGAAAGAGAGCATCGCGACAAAAGTTGCAATGGCGATGACTACTCCGGCAATCGTCAGGATCGAGCGCAGTTTGATGCGCCAGAGATTCTCAAAGGAGAGCGAGATCAGATCGCGAAATGTCATCTGCTCCGCCCTCCTGCGCCGATCGCTTCATCCCCGACGATTCGGCCATAATCCATGCGAACGATCCGCTGCGCATAACGATGGGCCAACTCCTGATCATGGGTCACCATCAGAACTGTCAAACCATCGCGATGCAACTCCGCCAGCAGGTCGGCGATCAGGTTCGAGTTCTCTTCATCGAGATTGCCGGTTGGTTCATCCGCAAGAAGCAATCGCGGCCGTTTGACAATCGCCCGCGCGATTGCGAGCCGCTGCTGTTCGCCGCCGGAGAGGTCGGCCGGCAGATGGGTCTCGCGTTCGCTCAAACCCAGGTGCGCCAGGACCTCGCGAGCCTGCGCCCGACGCTGATGGCGAGGCAGATCGGTGAAATAAAGGGCCAACTCGACATTCTGCAGCGCCGGTCGGTAGGCGAGCAGGTTGAACGACTGGAAGATCATCCCTACCATTTGCGCTCGATAGGCTGCGAGCTGACGTCGCGACAGCTCTCCCAGATCCCTGCCGTCGACCACCACCTGGCCGGCAGTCGGCGTGTCCAGTCCAGCGATCAAGTTAAGCAGCGTCGATTTGCCCGAGCCCGACTTACCGACCACGGCGACGAATTCCCCCTGCCCGATCTTCAGCGCGACCTTATCGATGGCGCGCACCTCATGCGTACCGCGTTGGTAGTAGCGGCAGAGATTGTCGGTTTTGATCCAGGTCTCACCCATCATCTTGACTACCTTATCTTACCGGAATATTTCAATGTTGTTGCAGTCGAACAACTGCAAGTGGATTTTTTTGTGGGAGAGGTTCGCGGTCAGAAGCTGTCGGGTGTAGTCCGAAACGTGGTCGGAATTCTACGCGGGAGTCCCCAGAGCCTCGCGCAGCGCCAAGCCAAGCTGCTGCAAGGTAAAAGGCTTGCGCACGAAACTGGCGGCGCCCAGACTCAGCGCCTGGCGGACACGAGCACTTTCAGCATGGCCACTGACCAGAATCGCCTTTTGCTGCGGTGTAGCCTTCAGGATTTCCCGGAAAGTATCGAGGCCGTCAAAGTCAGGCTCCATCAACATATCGAGGATGACGACATCGACAGCATTGGTCTTGAGGAACTCCACGGCCTCCCGACCGTCAGCGACTGTCTCCACTTGGTAACCGACGCTGGCCAGCAGCGTTTGCGCGAGCTGGCGCTGTTCCTCGATGTCGTCGACAATCAGCAAACGTCCTTCCCCCCAAATGCCGGCCGTATCGAGCGGCTTGTCAGACATTTGGCCGGCATCGGCAATCGGCAGGTAGATCAAGAATTCGCTGCCGCGGCCCACCTCGCTGATCACATCGACATAGCCATTGTGGTCTTTGACGACACCATAGACGACGGCCAAACCCAACCCGCTGCCGCTCTGTCCCATGCGCTTCGTGGAATAGAAGGGTTCGAAAATGCGCTTGAGGTTCTCGGCAGGAATCCCCATGCCGGTGTCGGCAATCGAGATAATAGCGTAGCGGCCGGGGATAATGTTGTCGAATCCGCCCACCAGCTGTTCGAGATAACAGCAGCGACTGCGGACTCTCAGGGTACCACCCTCCGACATCGCATCCACGGCATTGAGAATCAGATTCATGACGGCTTTGGAGAGATGTGAGACCGAGCCATGAATGAGCGGCAGATCCTCCTCCAACTCCAGCCTCAATTCGGTCTGGGGGGTACGCGCCAAGGCCCGCTTCAGCGCCAGCGACTCCAGATTCGAAGTCAGAACTTCGTTCAGACGCAACGGCTCCATTTCGTAACGGCCCCGCCGCGCCATCGTCAAGAGGTCCTGCACGACATCGGCGGCACGGCGCGCTGAATTCTGAATTGTTGCGATCTGCTCCCGGGCCGGGCTGTCAGCCGGCAAGTGTTCGAGGATTAATTGCGGATAGCCCACCAGGGGACCCAGAATGTTGTTGAGGTCATGCGCCACGCCGCCGGCCAGCACCCCGAGCGACTCCATTCTTTGCGCGGTGGCCAGCTTGTCGCGCAATTCCCGGCGCTCACGACCGGCACGCCGCTCTTCGGTCACGTCGACCAGAATCACGACCAAACCCGCCGGCTGTCCGGTATCGTCAGGGAATGGCGACGCCGACAAGGCAAGTTCGCAGATGCTGCCGTCAGACCTTTCATACGCCAGCTCGCAGCGACAGGCCTCCGGCATCCGATTCTGCCCCAGCACGGCAGCGAAATCTCCGCAGCAGTCATCCGGAAGAAAGTCCCGCAGTTGCGCTCCGATCAACTCGGCCGCCGGCAATCCCAGCATCGCGGAGAGGGCAGGATTAGCGAACTTGATATTGCCTCGCCGATCGGTGATCAGCAACCCGTCGCGGATTGCCGCAAACACGGAGCGATAGCGCTCTTCGGAGTGCCGTAACGCCAGTTCAGTTTTCTTCCGCTGAATGGCCGTCGCGATATGGCCGGAGACAAAATTCATCAGCTCAATGTCGTTCTTACCATAGAGTTCCGGATCGTTATAGGATTGAACCGCAACGACCCCGATGACTCTCTCCGGAGTCTTGAGCGGCGCACCGAGCCAGACCTCCGAACCAATACCGAACATTCTGGCCTCGCCCCGCGATTCCAGTTCCGCGCACTTCTGCTGATCGGCGAACAGTGGCTGGCTCGTACGTCTCACATAGTCGGTGAGACTGCCTCGCATCTCATGCGGAGCGAATCGGGTAGTATCCTCGTTCTCATCCGCAAAATAGGGAAAGCTGTAGTAACCTGTGTCCTCATCATAGAGCGCAACATAGAAGTTGGTCGTATCGATCAGAGTGCCGAGAATTCCGTGGATGTTGCCCAGCAGATCTCGCAGATCGGCGGAGGCGTTGGCTGCCTCTGATATCTCAAACAGCGCGGCCTGGACTCTCTCCATGCGCTTGCGCTCGCTGATCTCGCGGATGATGGCCACGGTTTCCTCTTTGTCGAAAGGCACCATGCGACACTCGAAGTGCCTCGTGTTTCCCGCGAATGATAACTCATACTCATAGGTTTGAGGTGTGCCGGTACGCAGAGCGCGCTCGATACCTTGTCGCGTCAACTCGGCGACGTGCGGTGGCAGAACCTCATCGGCGGTCCGGCCGAGGAAGTGTTCAGGCGGCAGGTAGAGTCCCGATTCCTGGCCATGATAATCGAGAAAAGTGCCGTCGGCATCCAACTGGAACATCATGTCCGGAATCGCCCGCAGCAGTGCCTGGGTTCTGGCTTCGCTGCGGCGTAACTGCTCTTCGGCCTGCTGGCGCTCAGTAATGTCGCGGACTATCGCCTGCACGACAATCTCGTTGCCGATCTTCACAGTGCTCGCCGACAGTTCCGCTGGAAATTCTTCACCATTCTTCCGCTGGAATGGTTTCTCCAGGTAGAGCACCCCGTTCTGACGAAGCTGATCGAGAGCGTTATGACAATGGACGCGCAGCTCCTGTCGCGCGAGACCGGAGACCGTCAGGCGCAGAATCTCCTCACGATCATAGCCAAACAACTCCAGAACCTTCATGTTCACATCAAGGATGTTACCGTCAAGATCGTGAATGAAGATTGCATCATTGGAGTCGTGGAAGAGGGCGCTGTACTTCCGTTCATTCTTGGCCAATTCCAACTCGAACCGCTTGCGCTCGGTGATATCAAACCAGGTCCCGGTCAGGCCGCTGACATTGCCGCCAGCGGCACTGCGCAGCATGATCTCATCGCGCAGCCAGATGTAATGACCGTCGCGATGACGGAAGCGATACTCGATCACCAACGGCCGTTCGGCATTCAGCCCGACGAACTTGGCTAACACGCGCTCACGATCTTCGGGATGAATACCACGACTCCAGAAATTCGGCTCGCGGCAAAAGTCATTCGGCTCATAACCGAGCGCTCGGCGGACATTGTCGCTGATGAAGGAAGTCGCGAAGCTGGGCGCGGGACCACAGGTGTAGATGACCGCCGGACTTGCGGCCAGCAGTTTCTCCAACTGTTCCCTGATGTCAATCTGTTCTGTGTAGCTCATCGCACTCGTTTCAGGGATGACGAACGACCACCCTCTTGCTCACCACCCCACCCTATGCTAGCTATCGGCATCGTGGGACTCAGGATTAGTCCGTCAGTCAACAAAGCAACAGTAGTCTAGAGAACCAACGTATGCCGTCGAAGGTCACAATTTCAATCTGCAACGGAATTTGGATTCAGGATGGAACAGAGGCGAGCGCGGACCCCAGCAGGTCACTGCTGGAGCCGTGTACGGTACTTCTTATAGAGTTCGAGATGGCGAGAATTGAGGTCGACCGGCTTGCCACCGATGAACACCATCTCGACTTTGGCGGTCAGCGGATTGAGGATGTCGCCGGCGGAGACCACTACGGTGGCCTTCTTGTCTGTCTCAAGCGAGCCGAGTTGGTCGGCAACGCCGAGGATCTCCGCGGTAGAGAGCGTCACCGCGCGCAACGCCGCCTCCTGCCCCAGCCCGCCGGCCACTGCCTGCCCCGCCTGGAACGGCAAATTGCGCGCTCCCGTGGCGCTGTACTCGGAAGAGAAACAGAACTTCACCCCGGCCTGATCCAGCAAACTCGCACAGCTATAAGGCAGATCATAAGGTTCATCCTCACGCGCCGGCAACGACTGCGTCTGACCGAGGATCACCGGGATATCTCTCGCGGCCAGCAGGTCGGCCACTTGCCAGGAATCCTTGCCACCCACGAGAACCAGGCGAAGCTGATTCTCATGAGCAAAGTGAATCGCTTGTTCGATCTGTCCGTAATCGTCGGCCTGAATGAACAGCGGCATCTCGCCGTTAAGGGCCGGGAGCATCGCCTCCCAGCGGGTATCGAGGCCTTTGTCGGCACCGGCAGCGCGCGCCAGCGCGTAGGCTTTGGCCTGTGCGAAAGCCTCCGTGAGCTGCCTGCGGTTTTCAGCATTATTCTCCCGCTGCTCTTCCGCACTTTCCTCCATCCACCAGGCATTGACGATCCGTTCACGCGGCCAGTTGACATGCAAGCCGAGATCAAGCTTCTCAGCAGCATCCTCCCAGGTCCAGCCGTCGAGATTTAACAGACTTGACCGCCCGGCGATCACGCCGCCACGCGGCACAATCAGCGCAGTGGTCACGCCGGTCGCGCGCGTCGTGGGAATAATCTCCGAATCGGGATTGTAGGCCACATGCGCCTGCACCTCAGGATGAATCCGGCCCACCTCGCGACTATCAACGGTTGCGCGGACTTCCCCAATTTCAACCAGACCTATCGTCGTGGCCGGCTCGATTAGCCCGGGATAGACTCGTTTGCCACTAACATCGATGATCTCCGCAGAGGCAGGCGGTGCCAAGTTCTTGCCGATCTCAGCAATCCGATCTCCGACAATCAGGAGATCGGTCTGCTCCAGGACACCGTTGCTCACGGTGTAAAGGTCGCCACCCTTGAGCAGAATCGGATGCTCCGGCAATTGACCGGGCACGTAGTAGTGCGCCAGCAATGGCAGACAGAGCAACAGCACCAGAATCAGGCCGATTGTCCTAGTCATCGAACTGCTCCAGACGCTCGCCCGGATCCTGCCAGGCGGGCTTGCGGTCGGGTCGCGAAGAATCACCCTTGCCCTGCTTATCCTGCTGCTTCAGTATCTTCTGAATCAAAGCGCTCTTTTCGGCTCGTAAATCTTCACGCATCTGCCGGTCGACCTCGCGGTCGAAATACTTTGCACCCTCGATCCAGGTTTGTTCCGGCAGCGTGTAGATCGAAAGCGGATTGCCATTCCAGATCACGAAGTCGCCATCTTTGCCGGCTTGCAGGCTGCCAATCCGGTCATCGACCATCAGCAGCTTAGCTGGGTTGATAGTCACATGCTTGATCGTCTCTTCCTGACTCAGCCCGGTGTACATAATCGATTTGGCCGCCTCCTGCGGCAGCCGCCGCGCCATCTCCGGGCTGTCCGACTTGATCGCCACCACCACGCCGGCCTCGGTCAGGAGCGAGGCATTCTGCGGGATGGCGTCATATACTTCAAACTTATAAGCCCACCAGTCGGGGAAGGTCGCGACCCCGACCCCGGCGGCTGCAATCTCCGGAGCAATCTTGTACGCTTCCAGCCCATGCTCAAAACTGCGCACCATGAAGCCATATTCCTGTGTCAGCCGCATCAGCATCAACATCTCCGACTGCACGTAAGCATGGCAGGCAATGAACATCCGCCTGGCCAGCACTTCTGCCAGCGCCTCAAGCTCAAGATCGCGGCGCGGCGGGATCGTGCGCGCCTGCTCTTTCTTACTCAGCCGATTGTACTTCGCCCAGGCTGCGGAGTACTCCTTCGCCGCCTGAAAGGCGTCGCGGATGATCGCCTCCACACCCATACGGGACTGTGGATAGCGGGTGTTGTATCTCTCACCCCAGTTACTTTGCTTGACATTCTCGCCGAGGGCAAACTTGATCGTCGCCGGCGCATCGAGAATCAGCTCCTCGGCGCTGCTGCCCCAGCGCAGCTTGATCGCGCAGACCTGCCCGCCGATCGGGTTCGCGGAGCCATGCAGGATGTGGGAGGCCGTCACTCCGGCAGCTAGTTGCCGGTAGATGTTGATGTCGGTCGGGTCCACCACATCGGCTATCCGGACCTCGGCGCTGATCGCTTCGCTGCCCTCATTGACATCGCCGGCGATGGCGATATGAGAATGCGCATCGATGATCCCGGCGGTCACATGTTTGCCGGTCGCGTCAATTACCCGAGCGCCCGGTGGCGCCACCAGATGCTGACCAACTGCCTCGACTTTGCCGTCGAGAATCAGCAGATCGGCATTCTCCATAATGCCGGCATCCTCGGAGGTCCAGACTGTGGCGTTGGTGACCAGCACGTCCTCCTGCTTGGGCAACGTCTCGAAAGCAAAGGCTTTGTTCGGGAAGGTTTGATGCGAAACCAATGCCTCGGGTATCTCCGGCTTAGAACTATCCGGCTTCGGCACATAGGCGGCCGTGCGAATCGCGCGCCAGTGCTGCCAGGCGCCATCGGGCATGATGCACTTACCGCTAAGCGTGTCTTCCGCAAGTCGACCGCTGAAACGCAGCCTTCCCGAGACCCCCAGCGTGTCCAACTCGAACGCGAAGTGCAACTGGTTCGCTTCAGTCGAAACCGATTGCAGCTTGCCTTCCAGCTCGCCGAGTTTGAATTCACCTTTCGGCTTCGATGGCTTGCCACTGAGGGAAAGCGTCAGCTCCAGGGTACCAGTAGAAAGATCGTAGTCGCCGCGGAAGTCGACTAGTGGCAACGGCTCTTGCTCATACTCATGACCTTGAATCCAGACCGAGTAGATCGTCGCCTCATCACCGAAGATCTCATCATCACACACGATGAAATTGGCCAGCTTGCCGGGCTGCAGCGTACCGAGGCGGTCTTCAAGACCGCACAACTTCGCAGGGACCGTAGTCAGCGCGGCTAAGGCAGTTTTTGGCAACAGCCCACGTTTTACCGCCGCACGGACATTGCCAAGGAAGTCCTTTGGCTTCTTCAGTTCATGAGTAGTGAGCGCGAATGATATCCCGGCGTCGCTCAGAGCCGCCGGATTATATGGTGCTCGCTCCCAGTGACGCAACTGAGCCAGCGACACGTCGAGTTCATCCTCAAGCGAGCCGACCTCAGGTGGCTCCGGAAAAGCTACCGGCAGAATCAGGCCGCCCCTGAGCATGCCAAGTTGGGAGAGAATTTCATATTCATGGCCGCTGCCAACCTGAATCAAGTCAAGTCCAAACTCTCTGGCGAGACGAGCGGCGCGCAGCTGCGATTGCGCGTCGCCGGCTTCGAAAATCAAGTGCTCACGCTCCAGACCGGCCAACGCTTCGATAGCCTGATTAAACTCAGGCATTTCCTGGTCCGGGTTTAACGCATAGGCTGCATGCGCCTGCCCGTACCACTGCACATCATAGAGAGTCTGCCGCAGCAGCGCGATGCTCCCCATCAATGAGGAAGGATATTCCTGTTTGGCGCTGCCCTTGTCGAACGAGGCACAGTGCCAGGAATATGGCCGCAGAATCAGGTCGTTGGTGAGTCCGTCACCAAGACTCGCCACAAAGGAACGCCCCCGCAGGATGCCATCTTTGCGCACCGACTGCACCACCGTGAAGCCCTGCCCGCGTAGCTCCTCAGCTACTTTGTCATCAGGCCCGAATTCACCGACCCAGTTGCGTTCGGAGTGAATCGCCTCATTCCAGGCATTGCCGCCGACTCGCTCCGCTTCATACTGTGGCCCGGAGCCCCAGCGGCGGCGCTGCTTTTCAGGCTTCTCGACTCCATAGTTGGTGTAGGCATCGATGA
The DNA here is from genome assembly GCA_043826025.1 of bacterium. Classification (GTDB taxonomy): domain Bacteria; phylum Zixibacteria; class MSB-5A5; order CAIYYT01; family CAIYYT01; genus JBDRQZ01. The sequence goes on from JBDRQZ010000100.1 coordinate 8,404, forward strand.
AGCCGGGATAGATCGTGCTGCCGCGCAGATCGATCGTGTCGGCGCCCGCCGGGATGGCAACATTCTTGCCGACCACGCGGATGAAATCATCCTCGACAATCAGCACCGCGTCATCATAGACGATCTCCGGCGAGACGTAGATGCGTGCGTGGATGAACGCTTTCAGGTTGGGCGTCTTGTCGCGGATTCCGTACTCGGGTGTCGTACCGGCGAGCAGCGAAGGTGAGTCAACTGCACTGGTTGAAATCAGCAGAGCCAACATCATTATAGATGCGAGGAATCGCAGTCCGCGCTGGGCTGCGCCTGTGGATAACAGAAAGCGAACCCTGGGTGTCACGATTCATGTATACGACAAGCGTACCGGGTCGGCAACCACTTTCTCGACCAAAGAGTACAGTTTTAGGAGCAGTACCAGTTCGTTTGACATGTCGAACCACTGCGCTATTTCGTCTCAGGCAGGGGGAGTGGCGGAGAATTCCTCGGCGGCAAAACAAAGCTGGAGCCACGACGCCGGAGTTGAGAGGGGGGCAGGAAACTCAAATCCGGGACCACGCCGCGCCCCAGCCATATATTTAACGCTTGGCAACGCAGGTCAGTTCCCTGATTGTACCTCAACTTGATCTACAATATTCAATGGCCGAGAAGAGGCCAAAGCGCTGCCGAAGAAATGAAAGAGGGAGGAATCTCTCTGAGAGAGGGGGGCAGGAAACTCTCAGAGAACTATATTCCTCCCTCACAAACTTGACTCCATAGAATGGCGACTCTCCGCGCGGCAGTCAAGTTAAAGATTCCAGAGTCGAACCTCGGCCGAATAATTGGAGTGAAATCGTCGGCTTTTGTGGTCTGGGTCAAGCGCGACTGCGCCTCAGACGGCTAAGCCCAATGGCCGCCAAATAGAAGGTTGCCGTCAGCAGGACAATAGCCGCGCCCGCAGGCAGGTTCCAGCCATAGCTCAGCAGCAAGCCTCCCCCGGCGAGTAGCGCGCAGAGCAGGGTCGCGACAATCATGATCTGCCAGAGCCGGCTGACAAACCGGTTCGCGGTTGCTACCGGCAAGGTCAAGAGCGCAATTACCAGCACCAGGCCGACTACGCTGACCATCACCACCACAGTCAGGCCAATCAGGCAAATCAGCAAAGTGTAGTAAAGTCCGACTCTGAGGCCTCGCACCCGAGCGAACTCCTCATCGAAACAGATTGCCGCCAGTCGATTGTAAAGCAGCAGAGTAACAGCGAGCACCAGAATATCGAGAATCACCATCAGGATCAGGTCCGACCCGGAAACCATCAGGATGTTGCCGAAGAGGTAACTCATCAGGTCCTCGCTGAAACCCGGGGTCGCTGCAATTGAGACCACACCGAGCGCCATCCCGACGGCCCAGATCGCGCCGATCAGAGTATCCTCGCGCTCACGAGCTTTCAGTGAGACCGCGGCGATCAGCAGCGCCGCGAGCAGTGCCGCGACAATCGCGCCATGCAGAGGTTGCAGCCAACTCCAGCCATGGACAACATTCAAATAGCGCGCCAAGCCCATGCCGGCGAGCACACTATGAGCAATACCACCTGCCAGATAGGTCAATCTGCGGGTCACCACGAAAGCCCCCACCACGCCGCAACTGACACTCGCCAGCAGCGCCGCCAGCAGCGCGTACTGCAGGAAGAGATGGCGACCGACGGCGGCGAAGAACTCAGTCATGGCTGTGCCCTTCCGATTCAGACTGATGCCGGTCATGGCGCACCAGGCGCACCTGCCGGCCATAGAGCTCATCGACAAGCTCTCCCTCAAGTGCCGAGGTGGGATGGATGCTCACCTGTCGATTCACACAAACCACTTCCTCGACGAAGTCGGAGACAAACGCCGGGTCATGGGAGACGAGGATGATCGTCAGCCGCTCGTTGAGATCGTGCAG
>JBDRQZ010000101.1:0-15446 GCA_043826025.1 bacterium
TGGCTAGCTGAATTAACGGGGACAGTTTTGCGATTCTCTAATCACCGGGTGAACGAATCCGACAGGTCGCCGCTCTGTATGGAGAAAGCGAATTAACGAATCTTCGTCTGGAGTATCACCGAGAAGACTTTAAGGAGGAGCCAGGTGAGAAAACTGATGAGCAAATCGGCCTGCTGCCTGTTGATTGCAGCTCTGGTGGCGCTGGCACTAGGCGGCTGTTCCCGTGACGGCATTGTGGAGCCGAATCAAACGTCAGCCAGTCTGTCGCGCGGCGTACCCTCGCCGGACCAGGTCTCTCTGTCGGACCAACTGCAGCTTGAGGGTCGGGTAGCCACAGTGGAGGCGGCCACGCGGACCTTGACTTTGGTTGGTGTGGCTGAGAGCATCGTGGCGGCCACCGATTGCGAGATCCTGACAATGGTTGCCGGGGTCGAGACCATCCTCGAATTCGAGGACATTCAGGTAGGGGACTCAGCGCGGGTTTGCGGTGCGGTACAGGAGGATGGCAGTATCCTGGCGCAGCGCATCCGCATTTTCTGCGAAAGCGACTGCCAGGACTGCTACCTGGTCTTCCGTGACTCGATCGCGACCATAGACTATGCGTCTGGGACCTTTACGGTCTTCGGTCGCACCGAAACAATCACGGTCGATGACGCCACGATCATCTGGACCAATCTCGGCCAGCATGGTCAGGCACTTGGGCTCGGTGATGGTCCCGCTGATGATCACGGCAAAAACAAAATCAAGTGTGACACGATTCTGACCTTCACCGACCTCTTTGTCGGTGCGCTGGTGGAAGTGAAGACGACGGTGATCGATCCGAATACGCTTTATGCGGCCTCGATTAAACTGGCGCCGTGCAGCCTCAGAGAGTGCGTTGATTTCGACGCGACCCTGGCTACGGTGGATATTGACAGCCGCGTCGTGACCTTTGATGGACTGGCATGGATCGGCAATGTCTGTCCGGGCGCGGAGTTGATCGGCACGAGCGGCGAGCCTCTGACCCTCGCTGACTTTGTCGCCGGCGAGCTGGTCAAGGTGAAGGGTTCTCCGCTGACGGAGGACACCCTGAAGATCTCTCGGCTGGAGAAAATATAGCCACGAGGACGGCCTGGTGGTTGTGACCTGAAGATGCAACGGGCAGCGCTGAGCGCTGCCCGTTGTTTTTTTCCTGGTCATGGCGACAGCGGCTGACCCTGCCAAGGGTTGCGGTTCGGCATTGCCGGAAGGCTAATTGTCAACACTCTAAACCTGAGAGAAGGGTCTTAGCCGAGAAATGATGTTCCAGAGAAGCTGCGCCTAACAGTTCACTGTCTCACGCGGCCGAATTGTCAATGATCCAGTTGCGGAATGCGTCTCGTAGAGCCCGCCATTAATCTTAAGCCATTGCATCGTAGCGGCTTTTTTGTTTGCAGGAAACCCACCCAAAGGATGGGCCACCCTCCTTTACCCGAGCAGACAGCAATCGTGCGCTTGATCTTATTCTGCATGCTTCATCTTCTCTCTGGAATCTCCAAATCCGATGACGATGCGAGGCGCTGGGTCGCCATAGCCCTTCCGCCTGGCCATTTGAGAATTAGTCCTGGAGCGGTTGATTTTATTCGCCGTCGTGACATCCGCCTCCTGCGCCATGATCGCAAGGATCGGGGCCGTGTGTCAGTTGGCCCGCCAGGTAATCCCGGACCAGATCTTCGGCACTACTAACTGTGGCACCCAGAACCACTTTGATTCCCGCCGGCTCAAAGAGTTGAATAGCGCGTGCGCCCATCCCACCGGCGATGATCACGTCGACGTTGAGTGTTCCGAGCCACTGAGGGATAACACCCGGACCATGTGGTGGAGGAACTGCTTTCTCGATGGACAGCACCTGTTTGGATTCGGGGTCAACATCTGTGAGAACGAACTCTTCACAGCGACCGAAATGGGGTGAAAGAAGTCCATCAGTGGTCGGTATAGCGATCTTCATATGCTCTACTCCTCTATCTTGTGTTGATATTCCTGATTAGCCTGCTTCGATTCTCCGCTCCGCGTCCAGACTGCTCAGAGCATCTGTCAGACTCTCATGCAGAGATCGAACCTGTTGTAATAACTTGCTGTTTGCGAACTCAACGATTGTCTGCCTGCCAACCTGAGCTTGGCTGACCGATCTGTCGTATGTCAAACGCCCCAGGACCTTTAAACCCTGGCTGTTGGCATAGTCTTCGATCCCGGCAGAGAGGTCCTCGTTGAGATCGCACTTGTTGATGCATATTCCGGAGGGTATGCCAAAATGTCTGGTCAGATCAACCACACGTTGGAGATCATGGAATGCCGACTTCGATGGTTCGGTCACAAGCAACGCGAAATCAGTACCCGTCAATGATGCAATTGTCTGGCAGCCTATTCCCGGTGGACCATCCATCAGCGTTACTGCGAATCTCCCGCGGTCGGGAATCTCGTTAGCTCTCTCTCGCAGCAGCGTTACCAACTGCCCCGAGTTGCCTTGAGCCGGCAGAAGTCTGCCATGGACCAGAGGGCCAAAGGAAGTCCTGGACAAATACCATTCGCCTGTTTTTTCCATCTGCAACTCGATTGCGGCCACGGGACAAAGGTGCACACAGAGTCCACAACCTTCGCACGATAGTTGATCGAGACGATAGCTGACACCTCCGGATGCCGCGAGATCCGGGTCGTAGTGGATAGCGTCGAAGCGGCAGTAGTCCGCGCAGATGCCGCAATCGGTGCAAAGCGTATTGTCAATGTGTGCTTTGCGAGTCGCAACGAAGGAGTGCTCCTCCACAGTGATCGGATTGGTAATCAGGTGCAGGTTAGAGGCGTCGACATCGCAGTCGACCATAATCACGGTACGCCAGAGGGCTGCAAGAGCGCCGACGATAGTAGTCTTCCCCGTGCCTCCCTTGCCGCTGAGAATTACCAGCTTACGCATTGCCTATCCGACCTTCCACAGATTTGAAAAGCCCGATCAGTGTTGCTTCCAGCCCCTCGATTTCCGACAGTAGCAATTCGCCTTTGGAATACAGTTCCGCGATGCGCCGATCTTCGGGGATAATCCACAAATCTGTCACAGACTCCGAATGACAGTAGTCGAGTACCTGACTGTCACCGACATCGGCTCGATTGATCACGACACCGAAAGCTATTCCCATGGCGCGAACCATTTCCACCGCCAGTTTCAGGTCGTTCAGGCCGAATGGTGTGGGCTCGGTCACCAGCAGGACATAGTCGCTGTCACTGATTGCCTCAACGGCTGCGCAGGAGGTTCCTGGAGGTGCGTCGATAATCGTGATCTCTGCAGCCGGAGCCCGCGCCTTTGAAGCGCGGGTAACTGCCGGCACACGAGCCACCCCAAGATCGAGCTCGCCACCGGCGAACTTGACACCATTACTGCTGCCGAGACTGACGGTGCCGACTTTCTTCGGCACTTCGACGATTGCCTTCTCGGGGCAAAGATGATAGCAAGCGCCACAACTGCTGCAGAGTTCGGGGAACACCAAGACGTTATCACTGACTACCGCAAGTGCGTGAGATTCACAGATCTTGGCACATTCGCCGCAGAAAGTGCACCGAGTCAGGTCGATCCTGGGGAAAAGGACTTCGACCTCGATGGTGCGTTCGATATTGGGGTTAAGGAACAGATGGCCATTGGGTTCCTCGACGTCGCAGTCCACGTACGTTACATCCCTGCCCGAGTCGGCAAGGGCGACACTGAGATTAGTGGCCACGGTTGTCTTGCCGGTACCACCTTTACCACTGGCAATAGCGAGTCTTATAGTCATCGAGTCCAGTTGCTACTTCCGAGTCATGAGTTTGCCGCACTTGGGGCACTTGACCTCAAAACAGGGCACACCTCGTTCGTGGGGAACCGAAGTTCCGCAGGCCGGGCAGACACACTCGCTGCCAGGGCCGGCTCCCTGGCCACCCATTCTGCCTTTGCCCTGGCCGCCGCCTCGACCTTGACCACCTCCCTGACCTTGCCCTTGTCCACCACCCCTACCCTGGCCTCGATCTCTTTTGTCGGTTAACATACTCTACTCACTCCTTGCTATCTGCTGCGCGCTGTTTCTCCAATTCCTGGATGCGTTCCTCAATTTTCTTTGAGGCCTCCTCATACGACCTCGCTTCACTGCGCAGCATCTTGAGTTCGTCTCGTGCATTCATACGAGACTCAAACAGCGGGTACCCTGCACCCGCGGGAGGTACGTAGCCGAAGTCGCCGCGCGCCCAACCCGGCAAACCTGTTGCGTAGTAGCGATGACGCCAACCTCTGCCGCCGCCACGACCGTGCCGAAATCCTCCGCCATAACCTGGGTTAGCGAATCCCGGGGCATCATAACCCCGGCAGAGTCCAGCGCCACGTCCCGTCAGCGGTCCCGCCCCCAGCGGTCCTGTCCTATCTCCTCCTGGCATATCGATTCTCCTTTCCTGCTGCAAAGTGCGATTATCACCTGCTGATAGTCTGTTTCAACTCATTCAGAGCGGATCTCTTCAGTTCCGCTTATCCCTCAAAGGGTGTTACTTCACCCTTCTTGACAAGCTCCAGTACCTCACCGACGGTGAGCTCCGGGCAAACCGCCAACTTGATATTGGCGGCTTTCAGCACCTCGGATGCCTTAGGGCCAAAATTGCCCGATACCACCAAATCTGGATTCTTGCCCAGAACGCTCTGGGCGGTCTGGATCCCCGCCCCGTGGGCAAGTTGTGTCGCCGAGCCATTGTCAATGACCTCAAAACCGTCGGCCTCTGTATCATAGAAGACCAAATAGGGTGCACGGCCGAAACGGGGGTCGAGCATACTCTTGAGTTCCTTGCCGCGTGATGATATCACCACTTTCATCATTCCTCCTCGGAGTGAAATTCCCTTCTGGAGATCCAGGCTCTTCTGCGGCCGCCGCCGTTACGACATTGACGTCGCCCACGCATCCGCCCCGGCAGGCAATAGTCCACCCGATCGAGTTCACCTCGCATATAAGCCGCAGTCACATCATCAACGCTGCCGCGTATCCAGGGCACCACCTTGATGTTGCATAGCCCCAGCATTGACTCATAGTGTCGCGAGAGAGCACCGCAGATCAGGACCTCGATACTGGTCTCCTGAATGAACGACACTCGATGCGCAGGGATCAAAAGAGGTAACCGCACGATCTCTTTAGATTTGACCGCGCACTCAGCAATCTCCGCAATGAGCAGCTGGGTGGCTGCGTCGAGCAGCGGAGAAACCTGATCATCCCAGATTGCAATACCGACTTTCATACTGAAGGTATAGAGAAGCAGAAGACGTGCCACTTTTCGCGGAGAGCCCCGGAAGAGAACTAAATCTATGTATTATATTATCTTACATCAGAGAGCATGGAGGTAGCGAGTTCGTGTGGATCATGATATCATTGCATATGTGCAATATCACCAAACTAAGAACATTGCGTATGTGCAATTATATTCTGCTGGGCGGTTTGATGCCCAGGCGCTTCATTTTGCGCCAGAGCGTGGACTTGTCGATCTTCAACTCAGCCGCCGCCTCACCACGTTTCCAGTTGTTCTTCTCAAGGATATCTAGCAGCAATTGGCGCTCAAAATCCTCGACCGATCGGCCGACGGAAACGCTGGAGCGCAGCCGCAACGGTATCTCCCTGGGCAGGCAGTGCCGATCTACAGTGGTCCCCTGGCAGAGGACAAAGGCGTGTTCGATCACATTCTCCAGTTCTCGGATGTTCCCGGGAAACTGGTATGACATCAGTGCCGCGAGCACCTCCTGATCGACACTGGTGACGAGTTTGCGTTTGGTATTGCTGAGTTTTTCGAGGAAGTGCTCGACCAAAAGCGGGATATCCTCCTTGCGCTCCCGCAGCGGCGGCAGTTCGATCCGCATTACATTAATGCGATAGAAGAGATCCTCGCGGAATGAGTCTTTGTCAACAAGTTGCCGCAGGCGTTTGTTAGTTGCCGCGACAATACGCACATCGGCCTTTATCGTCTCGGTTCCGCCTAACGGTTCATAGGTCTGATCCTGCAAAACCCGCAGGAGACGCACCTGCATCGCTTGAGAGACTTCCGCGATCTCGTCAAGAAAGAGCGTACCACCCTCGGCCCTGGCAAAACGCCCCGGCCTGTCTTTTTGGGCACCCGTAAACGCTCCTGCTTTATAGCCGAAAAGCTCCGATTCCAGCAAAGTCTCGGGCAGGGCGCCGCAGTTGAGCACTACCATCGGTCCTTTATTTCGATGGGAAAGGTTATGAATAGCCCGCGCGATCAGCTCCTTGCCGGTTCCGCTTTCCCCTTCAATCAGAACTGTGGTGTCACTTTCGGCGACGCGCGGCAGGATTGCGAAGATCTTCAACATCTCCTTACTCTTGCTGACGATATCCTCGAATGAGTAAGACTTATGCAGTTCACGGCGCAGTGTCTCGACAGCACTGAGATCGCGGAAGGTTTCCACCCCGCCGACCACTTTCCCCTTGGCATCTCTCAGTAATGCTGTTGATATGGAGAGTGGGATCTTTTTGCCGGCGGCGGAGACGACATAAATGCTTCGGTTGACAACCTGTTTACCGGTTCTGAATGTCTCATTCAGAGCGCAGGCGGTCTCGCAGATCGAGGCATGGAAGACATCGCAACAACGCTGACCGATCGCTTCCTCACGAGAGACGCCGGTGATCTTTTCGGCGGCAGCATTAAATGAAGTGATACGATAGTCTTCACCAACCGTAAAGACGCCGTCAGCGATACTATCGAGGATGATCTCGTCGACTGTCATGCGGCTTCTCCGGCAAGGACCTTTCACTCTCTTGAAAACATTGCAATTGTGCAATGCTTTCTCAGCTTGAAAGTACTAATCCAACGCCTTCTTTCAAACGGGAATTCTGGTTTCTCACGAGATGTTCGAGGGGATCTTGCTCCGGCGAGCGCAAACTTTTGCCGCTTTCCAGGTCTCTGATATCGCAGCACCTTTGGGGGAAGGCGAGCATAGGCTTCCATTAGTCGCTGCTCAGCCTGAGCTTCACAGAAGCTCAGTCAGCGGCGGGATCGTGCCACCAAGGGGCGGTCTCGCGGTTAATCAAGCCGTAGAACCCCTAATCATCAAGTTGCGGAACGCGTCTCGTAGACCCCGTATTTTAGTAAGGCATTGGCAGTTAACGCGTTATGGCCCAATATTCTGCCTCACCGAACTCGGTTACAGTTGACTGAGTGAGGTCAAATAGCCTAAGATACCAACTCTCAAGCTGAACCGAAAATCGGGGGGCCGGTCACAATTTCCTAATATCTGCCGATATATTATACAGGCAGTTTGGGGGAGTCCGCTTTATGCCCGATTTCATTTTGGGGGTGTCCGCTCGATGCTCGATCTCACTCTATTGATTATTTCTATAATTGTACAATTAGCCTCCGCTTATATGGCCCTAAGACTCATGGCTAATGATCGCCGCAACGGGGGCTGGATTGCTATAGCTGTGGCCATATTCATCATGTGTATTAGAACGGCGATATCCGGGTATTATGTCACTTATGGCATTCTTGAAGAACCCTCCGGGTTGGTCTTCAGCCTGATAGACTTATTCATTTCGCTGATGATCTTTGTCGGTGTTGTCTTGACGAAATACAGATTTGTGGCCATAAGAAATATCACCGAAAAGCTTCGTCAAAGCGAGGAAAGATACGCTCTGGCGGCGCAGGGGGCTACTGATGGTTTATGGGACTGGAATCTTGTCTCAGGCGACCTTTACCTTTCGCCGAGGTGGAAGCATACGTTGGGGTATGAGGACAGGGAGATAGTCAACAATTCCGAATCTTGGTTCAGTTTAGTTCATCCGGATGATATAGATGGGTTGAAAGCTACGCTCTCTGCTTCTATCGCAAGGGAATCTCTTCGCTTTGAGCATGAGTACCGTATCAGGGAAAAAGATGGCACCTATAAGTGGGTTTTGTGTCGAGGGATGGCGATGGTCGATGAAAGCGGCAATTTAACCCGCATGGCCGGATCGCAAACCAATATCATGATGCGGAAATTGGCCGAAGAGCTGCTTCAGCATGATGCCAATCACGACTCCCTGACCGGCTTGCCCAATCGAACCCTAATGGAAAAGAGGCTCGGGCGTCTTATCGAGAAGCGTCAGAAGAGCAGTACATTTAATTACGCCATGCTATATATCGATATCGACTGCTTTAAGGAAATGAACGACAACCTTGGCCACCCAATGGGCGATCTCTTGTTAGTTCAATTCTCCAGACGGCTGGAATCATGTCTCCGCCCAGGCGACATGGTAGCCCGTACTGGCGGGGATGAATTTACCGCATTGCTTGAGGACATTAATGACCCAAACGATGCTGTTACATCGGCTAGACGTATACTGGCTGCGCTGAACTCCCCGTTCACGTTGTCAAACTATCAGGTCGAAGTTTCGGCAAGCATCGGAATTGTGTTGGGCGATGATCGAAGCCAGGTGAAGGAGTTAATTCACGATTCCGATTCTGCCATGTATGCCGCCAAAAAGTCCGGTAGAAATCGTTACAAGCTTTTCGACGCGATACCGGAACATCGACGGCTAGTGCTGGCAAAACCTTCGGAAAACAGATCCCCAGGTGACGCAGAGTCAAGGTTTGCTCCTCAGGAATCGGAGCCCAATCCTTCGTCTCATTAATCATTGATCACATTGATGTCGCGGAGTGCTACTCTTTCGGCCCGGTTTCTTCATAGAGCCAGCCGATCTGGGGTTATCGTCACTGCCGGGCGCATCTACGGTATGTTGACAAGCTCGATGTGAACAAGAAGCGGACATGCCGTCTGCTGAAGGAGCATCACCTGCCGGCGATGCAGACGAAGCATTCGCTGACCAGGGCATCAACACGTTTGAAGCCTCGTCCGGATCGTCCGAACCAGTGGTGGGCGATCGACATGACGAAGGTGAGCGCCCAATCAGGGTGGGCGGATGGATCGTGCGGTACGAGGCGACGTGGCCACATTCGACGCCGGGATATCGGACGCCGAACCAAATGGATGAAACCCATAACCTGACCGCGAGGGCTCTCTTACAGAACGCCTGCTAAATGAGAAGCACCATACGGCCTGCCCTCTACTTATTGTACAGCAAGAGATTAGCCTGACACGGGGATAGCTGCCTCGGCACAGTCTGAGGATTTCGCTTTCCGCTTGTCGGGCGGAGTGGTTGATTTAGGCTACCCTAACTGTGCTGATAGCATCTTCTTGATCCTCAAGAATTGGCCAAGAAGCTCCAGCTTCGAACCGTTAAACTTGAGCAGGCTCTGAAAAGGAACGCCTTCCTCGAACTCTTTTGGCGAAAGTCTGTTCTTTACATTCTAAGGTAGTTGCGTATCTTCGCCAGTCCGCAGCTATTGATAAACCGGAAAATCAAGTAAGGGTTGAGAACAAGTGGATCAGGCAAATATACAGAAAATCAGGAATATCGGCATCGTCGCGCACATCGATGCCGGCAAAACGACGACCACTGAGCGCATACTCTTTTTTACCGGGATGATCCACAAGCTCGGCGAGGTGCATGATGGTCAGGCTGTGATGGATTTCATGAAGCAGGAGCAGGAACGGGGCATTACTATTTCATCGGCCGCCATCACGACCCTCTGGAACAACCATCAGGTCAATATCATCGATACCCCGGGGCATATCGATTTCACGCTTGAGGTGGAGCGTTCGCTCCGGGTGCTGGATGGTATTGTTATGGTCTTCTGCGCGGTCGGTGGTGTCGAGCCGCAGAGCGAGACGGTCTGGCATCAGGCGGACCGCTACAAAGTGCCGCGCATTGCCTTTGTCAACAAGATGGATCGGACCGGCGCCGATCTGCTCCACACGATCGAGATGATGAATGAGATGCTGGGCGCCAACGCGGTGGCGTTTCAGATGCCGATCGGTGCGGAAGAGAAATTCGAAGGGCTCATCGACTTGGTGTCGCTGAAGGCGACCTATTATGACGGTCTCCAGCGTGTCGAAAAAGAAATCCCCGCGGACCTGCTGCCCAACGCTCGGAAACTGCACGACCAGTTGATTACGACCCTAGCAGATTTTGATGACAACCTGATGGGCAAGTATCTCAACGAAGAGGAAATCACGACTGCCGACATTATCAGCGCCGCGCGCGGGGCTGTCCTGGGGATTTGCATCACGCCGGTGTTCTGCGGCTCGGCTTTCAAGAACAAAGGCATACAACTTCTGCTTGATGCCGTCGTCGACTACCTGCCATCGCCGATCGATCGCGGTATCGTCCGTGGGCTTGAGGTCGGCAATCCGGAGACAACTATCTCCCGCCGGCCGTCGACCAAGGAACCTTTTTCGGCTCTCGCGTTCAAGATCATCAACGACCCTTATGTCGGTCAGCAGACCTTCATCCGGGTTTATTCAGGCGTGGCCACGGCCGGAAGTTATGCTCTTAACTCGACGAAAGGTAAACGTGAGCGAGTCGGGCGGATCATGCGGATTCACGCCGGCGATCGTCAGGAACTTACCGAGATCAAGGCCGGCGATATCGCCGCCCTGATCGGTATGAAGTCCACCACCACCGGCGATACCCTGTGCGCCGAGGATGGTCCGATAATCCTGGAAAACATCTACTATCCCGAAACGGTGCTTGATCTGCATGTGGAGCCGGAGGACAAAAAGAACCGGGACAAGCTTGGTATGGCGCTGAACAAAATCGCGCTCGAGGATCCCTCGATCACTGTGAAGTACGATGAGGAAACCGAGGAGACAATTATCTCAGGTATGGGCGAGTTGCATCTGGAAGTGGTGGTCGATCGCCTGAAGACAGAGCACAAAGTCGATGTCAAAGTCGGCGAGCCGGCGGTTGCCTTCCGCGAGACGATCACCGCCGAGTTTCAGTCTGATTACAGATACAAGAAGCAGACCGGCGGCAGGGGGCAGTTTGCCCATATTGAATTCCGTCTGGAGCCTAACCCCGGTGGGGGAATTGAATTCGTCAACCGTGTCGTCGGCGGGCATATTCCCAAGGAGTACATTCCCGGAGTCGAGAAGGGCTTCCGTGAGACGGTCCAGAAAGGCCTCTTGGCCGGTTTCCCGATGGTCGATGTGAAGATGGTCCTAGTTGATGGCTCGCATCATGAAGTCGATTCAAGCGAGATGGCCTTTCGGATCTGCACGGCAAGAGCCTTGAAGGAGATCGTGCATAAGACCGGGCCGCGGCTGATGGAACCGATAATGAAAATCGAGATCAACACTCCGGATGAATATATGGGTGACATCCTGGCCGACATTAACCGCCGCCGGGGCAAGATCGAAACTTTTCGGCGTTTCCGCAAAGGCGCGCAGAAACTGAATGGCACTGTGCCGCTGAAGGAGATGTTCGGTTATGCCTCGACGCTGCGCACGCTCTCCAGCGGGCGGGCAAGTTTCTCGATGGAGTTCCTGAAGTACATGTTGTTGCCGAGCAACATTGAGATCGAGGTGGTCGCGGCACGACGCGAAGCAGAAAAGGAAAAGCGGGGTAAAGCATAGCTGCTGATGACCCCGTTTTCTCAGTGCGCCTCTCCTGCGAGAGGCGCTTTTGTTTTCGGCTAGGATCGTTAACTCAAATAGATAGAGAGAAAGGTTGACTTTTGTCGAGTTTTCCACTAAGATGTCGATAGCTGTTAAGAGGAGTGCGAGATGCGCACGAAGGCTGGTTTGGCAGAGCGGCTTACGGGCGAGGCGGCATTGTCGAGTGCTGCTGGCACTCTTAACTTTTATCCCCTTACAGACTCACGTAAAAGATCTAGTCGACTTTTTTGTTCGGTAAGTGAGCAGGCTGCTGTTCTAGGCCTCTATTTGCCTGAGCTTGTGAAATTTTTCACACAGTCAAATCCCGTACGCTGGGCGCAAGCCAGAAAACGACTGCTCTACCGCAGATATAGAAACCGCTATGTCCGCAATCGTACGGTGCGGCGTGTTCATGTGATGCCCTGGGCGACGCCGATTCGACGGATCGGGGCATCGTTGCGAATATGCGTGGGGGATGGTGCGCCTGGCGCGGGCGGGATTTTCCCGCCGGCGCAGACGCTCGGCTTTTGGCCGTTCCCCCTGTTTCAGTATTCAGATTTCCTCCAATCACCTAAATCCCGACAGTCGCAGACAAGTTCAGATTCAGATAGAATTTGCCGGCAGCATGGCCGGCAAGGAGAGATGTTATGGATAAATGGCGAGGTTGGAACAAAATCCAGTATGAGGCGGAGCTTGATCCCCATTTCGCCGCCGAAGTGGCCTCAGTTCCGGGTGGGGAACAGCTCTATGCCTGCATCCAGTGTGGCACCTGCAGCGGAATCTGCCCGCTGAGCCAGTATATGGATTACACGCCACGGCAGATCGTGGGCATGATCCGCGCCGGCCTGCGTGGCGAAGTATTGTCCAGCTATACCACCTGGCTCTGTTCCTCCTGTTACTCCTGCACCGTGGAATGTCCGCGTGAGATCAAACTCACCGATCTCATGTACGCCGCCAAGCGTCTGGCGATTCGCGGCGGCGCATACCCGAAGCGCTTTCCGATTCCGGTGCTGGCCAATGAGTTTTTCAGGAGTGTGGAGCGTTTCGGTCGCAGTAGCGAGACCTGGCTCTTGGTGCGGTTTATGCTGAAGACAAATCCGCTGGGGATGTTTCGGATGACCGGGCTTGGTTGGCGATTGTTGACGCATGGTCGGCTAAGTCTGAAGCGGGAGAAGGTGCAACGCCTTGATGAACTCAAGGGCATTCTGCGGCGGCTGGAGAGAGAACACATGGTCAAGCGTCAGGAAAACCAGCCGGAGAGTGCGGAGGTGACGGTATGAGCTATCTTTACTTTCCTGGCTGTTCCCTCAAGAGCACCGGGCGCGCTTACGAGGAGTCGATGCTGGCCTGTTTTGCCAAGCTCGACGAACCTTTGGAGGAACTGGAAGATTGGAACTGCTGTGGGGCGACAGCTTATATGTCGATCAGCGAACTGAAAGCTTTCGCGCTGTCGGCCCGCAACCTGGCGTTGGCGCGTCAGCAATCGGAGCATACCACCCACAAGGACCTGATTGTCCCCTGCGCCGCCTGTTATCTGGGGCTCAACAAAGCGCACCGCTACCTGGAGGACTATCCCGACATGCTCGCGAGCGTCAATGAGGCGCTGGCCGACGCCGGTTTGGTATACACCAACAATCTGCAGGTCCGGCACCCGCTCGATGTCTTGCTCAACGACATCGGCCACGAACGACTCAAGCAGGCGGTGGAGCGGCCGCTCACCGGGTTGCGGGTGGCCTGTTACTATGGCTGCCAACTGGTGCGTCCCTATGCTGATTTTGACAATCAACACAACCCGCAGACGATGGATACTCTGTTGAAAACTCTGGGTGCGGAAGTGATCGACTGGCCCCTCAAGACACGCTGCTGTGGCGGTTCGTTGATCGGCACCATGCAGGATGTCGGCTTGCGACTTGGCTACATCCTGCTGCGCGAAGCTGCACGTCGCGGCGCCAATGTGGTTGCCACGGCCTGTCCGCTGTGTCAGTTCACCCTGGAATGCTATCAGAACACGATGCAGCATCGCTATCGGAGATCGGTCAATCTCCCGGTAGCCTATTTCTCGCAGTTGCTGGGTCTGGCATTGGGGATCTCCGAACGGGAACTCGGACTGCAACGGCTGTTTGTCCCGCTACGTGTAGCGAAGCCGACGACGATTCCGGCGGGAGGCGTACATGCGTAATGAAGCCAGCAACAATGGTCGGCCGAAGATCGGCGTTTATGTTTGTCACTGCGGCATCAATATCGCCCACACGGTTGATGTGGAAGCGGCGGTTAAATTCGCCGCCGGGTTGCCCGATGTGACTGTCGCACGCGAGTACAAGTTCATGTGCTCCGACCCGGGACAGGAACTGATCCAGCAGGATCTGCGCGAGGGATTGATCGACCGGGTAGTGGTGGCCTCCTGCTCGCCCCTGATGCATGAGGGGACTTTCCGGGGGGCGATGTCTGCCGCCGAGGGCAATCCCTTTCTCTTTCAGATGGCGAATATCCGCGAGCACGTGAGCTGGGTAACGCTCGACAAAGTGCAGGGCACGGAGAAAGCCAAAGCCCTGATCGCGGGGGCGGTCAGGCGGGTTGCGCGTCACGCGCCCTTGGAGCGCAGCCGCGTTCCGGTCCAGCCGGATATCATGGTGGTCGGCGGCGGCATTGCCGGCATTCATGCGGCGCTGACGCTGGCCAATGCGGGACGCAAGGTCTATCTGGTGGAGCGCGAACCCACAATTGGCGGCCACATGGCCAAACTGGATAAGACCTTCCCGACACTGGACTGCTCGGCTTGTATTCTCACGCCGAAAATGTCGGCCGTGCGCGCCCATCCCAATATCACGCTCTGGACTTATTCGGAGGTGGTCAAGGTCGACGGTTACGTCGGCAACTTCACGGTCGAGGTGAATCGCCGTCCGCGCTATGTCGATGAGGACGCCTGCGTCGGCTGCCTGGAATGCATTGATGCCTGCATTTTCAAGAAAGGCAAATTCGCCGATGAATTCAACGTCGGTCTCAGCAAGCGCAAGCCGATTTACGTGCCGTTTCCCCAGGCCACCCCGCTGGTCGCGGTCATCGATCCGGAGTCCTGCGCTTTCTTCCGTTCCGGCAAATGCAAACAGCCCTGTGTCGACGCTTGCGAGAAAAACGCCATCGACTTGCACCAGCAGCCTCGACTCGAAAAAGTGGAGGTCGGCGCGATCATTATCGCTACCGGATTCAAGACTTTCGATGCCACACGGCTACCACGTTATGGTTACGGCAAGTATGAGAATGTCTATACGAGCCTGGAGATCGAGAGGCTGGTCAATGCCTCGGGTCCGACCGGGGGTGAGGTCCTGCTGCGGAATGGTGAGAAACCGCGCAGTGCAGCGATCATTCACTGTGTCGGCAGTCGTGACGCCAGAACCAACAGCTACTGCTCGCGCGTCTGTTGCATGTACTCGCTGAAGCTGGCGCATCTGGTCAAGGAGCGCACCGGCGCGGAGATTTACAATTTTTACATCGACATGCGCACGCCGGGGAAAGGCTACGAGGAGTTCTACGATAAACTGCTACGTGAGGGGGTGCACTTCATTCGCGGCCGGGTGGCGGAGGTCACCGACTGGGCGATGACCCAGGATGAGGTCGGCAAACTCGTGATTCGCGCCGAAGACACACTGATCGGCGCGGTGCGACGCATCCCGGTCGACATGGTGATCTTATCAGTCGGTCTGGAGGCGCAGGCAGATGCCGATGAGGTGCGTCGCCGGTTCAATATCAGTTGCAGCCAGGAGGGTTGGTTTTTGGAGCGCCACCCGAAGCTGGCGCCGGTGGCGACTTTCACCGACGGCATCTTTCTGGCGGGCGCTTGCCAGGGGCCGAAAGACATTCCCGATACGGTAGCTCAGGCCGGCGCGGCGGCAGCCGAGGCGCTGGTGCTGGTCGACAAGGGGCATGTCGAACTGGAGCCAAACACGGCGTTCGT
>JBDRQZ010000102.1:0-2053 GCA_043826025.1 bacterium
CGATCAGAGTGTTGCAATTGTCTCCGAGTACCGGGTACAACCTCTCTTGCGGATCAGGCTCGACCCTAGCGGAGAGCAGAAGGTGCAGGGCCTCCCCGCGAGCCTTGAGGAGGGCGCCGCTATCTGGGCGCGCCGCAGCGATGACGGTATTCTCAAGTTCGTCGACCTCTGTCAGCCGGGTATGCGGCTGGACGATATCGGACTGCTCAACGTGGCGGCAGACCAGAAGCCCTCAGGTAGTTTCCATCTGCTGTGCGATCAATCGGGCGACTGCTGGCTGAGTCTGAATCTCGCCAACGCGCGTGTGCTGTTGCGGATCAGAAAGCTGAATCTCGATCTGCTGCGTCAACGACGCCATTTCTGGTGTGAGCTGATCGACTCCGACGCTGTCGTAAAGCAAGAGGTGCATCAGGTGCGCCTGCTTGACAAGGGGGAGCTTTCCCAGCTCACGAGCACAGCCAGTGGAGGAATGACGTTGCGGCTCGCGGGTGAGCGACTCAGTGGGCATTTCGCCACCAGGCCGGTAGCTGTCGGTCACCGCCGTGGCAGTCTGTTCAGTCTCGCAGCCACGAAAATCGAGGAGCCGCACGATGGCCTGGAATGAGGTGCTCTCACTCGGTGGCGTCGGCTCCAGTCGCGCCAAGGTGATCAAAGTGGTGGTCACACTGCTGGTGGCTGTCATCGGCGTGGTCACCGCCTACAACACCACAGTCAATGATCTCAAGGCAGAGCTGGCGACAAAGGTTGATGCGGAGGCGGTAGAGCGGGTCAACATCAGGTTGGCCAGAATCGAAACCCTGCTATCTGAGGTCGTCGCCACCAAGCAGGAACAACTGACACTAGCGACTGAGATCGAGAGACGACTCAGCGCCATTGAAGCCAAACTCAGATGATGCAATACAGGGGAAAGAATGGATTCAACTGAACTTATCAAGACTCTGCATGAAGCAACTGCTTCACTCGATCCAGAGAATATCTCGCATCTCGACTTTGAGCAGTTGCAGCAATTGCTCGACAACACTGCGACGCACATAGAGACGCTGCAGGTGCGGGCGACCAATGGTGACAAACTGCTCTCGCTCTTCCGTGAAGAGCTGATCAATCGCGCTCGCGCAATTGCCAAGGCGCAGGGGGCGGAGACTCACCTCGCGCTGCAGATACTCTCGCAGCCCAATCTGTCACTCACCGAACTACTCAAGCTGCGGCAGCAACTCGATGCCGAATTCGATCAAGTCTTCTCTGTCAAGCTAACTGAGCCGTCTGAGGCGGCAGCGAAGTCAGAGGAAGTCAACCAGTTCAAAATCTAAAGAAGGAGAATTCACTCTCATGAGTGTTCGCACACAGAATCTGGAAACCGCCGGGGCGGTGTACCTGACATTCGCGGTACACCAGACCACCGGCAGCGATGATCTCACCGACACCGATATCGGCAAGGCGGTGGAGTTGACCGGCAACTATGAAGTCACCGGCGCGACCGCCGGCGGCATTCTGCTCGGCAAGTTGATCGCGCTGACGCTCTCCGATGCCGACAGCGGCAAACGCCAGGCCACTGTGCAGGTGGCGGGTGTGGTCTCTTTACCGATCTCGGCGACCTATCCCGAAATCGGCAACCGGGTAGTAGGGGGCGGCTCCGGCACGGTCAAGCAGGCCCCCGCATTGGGTGGCAACGATCCGGCCGGCGGCAATATCGCGCGCGGCACAGTGATCGCGGTGAATGGCACTACCAATTGCACGGTGATTCTCTGAGACACTCCACCTCAACAATCGTCCGAACCACCCTCGATCAAGTCGAGGGGGGACCGGGGGTTGGGACGTTCTGAAATGAAGAGTACGAACCACCCTGGACTGAATCCAGGGCAGGCAGGGGTCCGGACCTACGAAAAGAGGCAAATGATGGAATTGACAAACCTCGATCAGATTCCGGAACCATTCTGGAGTCTGAATAAGACAGAAACCTCGCGGCAACTCACCGGTGTCGATCTGACTCAGGCCGGCAGACTCAAGATCACACGCGACAGCTACCTCGAAGCCCAGGCACGAAAAAAGATTGACC
>JBDRQZ010000103.1:0-5196 GCA_043826025.1 bacterium
TTTGGGATTTCCCGTACGGTCATGGTCTGCTAATCGCCATCGTCGCGGGAATCCATGTCTTCATCTCCCATTTCGCTATCGGGGGCGGCCTCTACCTGGTGATCACCGAATGGCGCGCGCGCCGCGCCGATAATCGGGAGATGTTGGCGGCGCTGGTGCCTCACTCCAGGTTTTTCCTGCTGCTGACTTTGGTGTTCGGGACTCTGACGGGCGTCAGTATCTGGTTCACCATCGGTCTGATCAGTCCAGCGCTGACTTCCTCACTGATTCATATCTTCGTCTGGGGCTGGGCCATCGAGTGGGTTTTCTTCTTTGTCGAAATCGCGGCTGCGATGCTATACTACTATGGCTGGTCACGGCTCGATCCGAAAACCCACCTGCGGGTCGGCATCATCTATTTCGTCGCGGCTTATTTGTCACTGATTATCATCAATGGCATCGTCGCTTTCATGCTGACCCCGGGGGGCTGGTTGGAAAACGGCAACTTCTGGGCTGGTTTCTTCAATCCGAGTTACTGGCAATCGGTGGCGACCCGCACCGGGATCTGTATTCTCATTGCCGGTCTGGTGGCAATGTTCACCGGCACTCGGCTCAAGAGTCCCGATCAACGGCTGTCGATGGTCCGCAACGCCGCACTCTGGGTGCTTGCCGGTGCTGTAGTAATTGCGCCGAGTCTCTATTGGTACATTTCTTCGCTGCCGACCGAGATCAGGGGTCTCTATGACGGTCTCGTGCCGATCCTGCCGCAGGTACTGGAGGTTTCGCTGCTCACCGGCGCGGTCGCGGTAGGTTTGTCAATCCTGCTCGGCTTGCTTCTGCCGCGACGACTGAATTGGCCGGTGGTGCTGCCCTTGCTGCTTCTGACCATGATCTCGTTCACGACTCTGGAATGGGGACGCGAGGCGGCGCGTAAACCTTTCGGCATACCTGGTTACATTTATGCCAACGGGCTGAAGGTGGCCGACACCGATAAGCTGCAGGGCGCCAGCATGTCGCAAGGGATGTGGTTTGCGGGAATCAAGCAATCCGACACGCTGGCCTTAGGCAGGCGACTTTTCCAGATGCAGTGCCGCACCTGCCATAGCAATGAGTATTACAACGGTCTGGGGCCTAAACTCAACGGCTGGGAGCGGGAACATATCAGACAGATCATCGACCGGCTCGATATTATGCGTGGCCGAATGCCGGCCTTTGTCGGCGATGAGCGTGATCGTGATTTGCTGGCTGCTCATCTTGAAAGTCTTGGCTCGCGGTTCACCCAGGCCGAGCCCATGACCGGCAAACAAACCTTCCACAAATACTGCGGTATCTGCCACACCGAACGCAACTACCGGCCCCTGGCGGCGACGTTGGAGGGTCTGAGCACCGATGATCTGAACGACATTCTCGACGACCTGCAGGCTTACAGCAACCAGATGCCGACCTTTACCGGTAGCGAGACCGAACGGGAGTTGCTGATCGAGTATATCCTGGAGTTCGCTAATCCAAAGACAGTCGCGGGGGGTGAGTGATGCTCGAACTGCTTGTTGGTATCCCTCAACCCGATACCCTGCCGATTCCTTCACCGGCCTGGCTGTTGAAATTCTTTCTGCTGTTGACCTTCTTGCTCCACATCATCGCGATGAACATCCTGCTCGGCGGCGTCCTGCTGGGCTTTGTCTCCTATCTGCGTCGCGAAGTTGAATATCACCGGCTGCTGGCGAAAGAACTCTGGCACGTGATGCCGCCGGCGGTGGCAGCGACTGTTACTCTCGGCGTCGCGCCACTGCTCTTCGTGCAGGTTCTGTATGGGCACTTGCTGTATAGTTCCTCGATTATCATGGGCTGGTGGTGGTGGCTGGTGATTCCGCTCTTGATTGTCGCCTATTTCACGACCTACAAAATCAGCATGAGAGATGCCGACGGCGTTGGCTGGCGACCGCTGCTGGTACTGCTGCTGCTGATTGTCGTGTCCTTGATTTACAGCAATAACATGTCGCTAATGTTGACGCCGGAAAAGTTCGCTCCGATGCAGCTCGAAACGCAGTCGGGCTGGAGCTTGAACCTCGGCGAGGCGTCGCTCATTCCCAGATGGCTGCACATGGTGCTCGGCGCGGTCGCGGTCGCGGCTCTAGTGGTGGCCTGGCTGGGGAAGCGGCGACTTGACAGCAAGCCGGAATTCGGCAAGTGGGCGGTCGGCTATGGCGGCAAGATTTTCGGGGCGATTACTCATTTGCAGATCGTTGTCGGGCTGGTTTTCATTATGACTTTGCGCCGCGAAGTGATGCTGATGTTTATGGGGCACAATCTGCTGGCAACAATTCTGCTGCCGGTGTCGCTTATCCTCGCGGTCTATCTCGGTATCGCCGGGTTCCGGTTGGGCAAGAAACCGAAGAGCCTCAATGTGGTGATGCTGCTGACCGGACTGATCCTGGTGATCATGGTCGTGATGCGCGACCTCGTGCGCGATGCCTATCTATTCACCAGTTTCGACTATCGAGCTCTTGCCGTCGGCAGCGACTGGAGCCCCTTCATTGTCTTTGCGCTGGTCTTCCTTGCGGGGCTGGTGACCCTCTTCTGGATGCTGCGGAAGTATTTCAAACGGTAGGTCATGCGCCCTGGCGCATGACGTCAGGCGGCAGGCCGCCTGATCTACAGGCCTTTCGGTGATTCGCTGGCATGGCCAACTGCCCACAGCAAGCTGTGGGTTACCGAATTCTGAATCAGGAGGCCAAAAAGAGAATTCGTAGGTCCGAATCCCCGGTCCCCCCTCGACTTAATCGGGGGTGGTTCGGACTCGTGACTACCAGCCGAGAAGCTGGATGCGCCAGATATCGTTCTTGGTGACGAAGATGATCAGCGCGATGATAAGCACCAGCCCAACCTGCTGCAAAATCGCGCGGGTGCGCAGTGAGACGGGCGAACCTTTGATTTTCTCAATCAGCAGAAAGAGCAACTGCCCACCATCGAGCACCGGGATCGGGAAGAGGTTGATCACGCAAAGATTAACCGAAAGAATCGCCGCCAGCAGCAAGACGGAGACTATGCCTTCACGCGCCGCCTGATTGACCGCCTGAGCAATGAAGATCGGTCCGCCAATCAATTTCGACGATACCGAGAAAGTAAGCACATCCTTGAGGAACTTGAGAATTGCCCCACCATAGATGTTGGTCATCTCGAAGCCGGCGACAATTGCCTCATCGAGCGGCAGCCGCCGGTAGGTGTGGTCGATCCCGGCGCCGATCCGCCCGGCGACTTCGACTTCACCCTGCTGATTCAGCCCGGTATCCGCCTTCGTCACCAGCATCGCCTGCATCGTGTCGGCACCGCGCACCCAGGTGAGATTCATTTCTTCCGAGGGCCGCGAAGAGACCAGCCGGAAGAGGCTGTTAAAATCAGTGACCGTTGAATCGTCAATCGCAATCACCATATCTTTGGCCTGCAGACCGGCATGCTCGGCAGGTGAGTCAGGCAGCACATCGCCGATCACCGCATGATCCCGATCAATCACCGGCTCGCCATGGAAGAAGTAGACACCGCCGAGAATGAAGAAAGCCATGATGTAGTTCATCACCGGCCCGGCAAGAATTACCGCCGACCGCTGCCACGGTTTTTTCGACATGAACTCATCCGGCTCGCCGCGAACTTCTTCATCGTCGGGACGCTCTCCCGCCATCTTGACATAACCGCCGAGAGGAATCCAGCCCAGCCGATACTCGGTATCACCCCTGGTGAACCCAATCATCTTGGGAGGAAAACCGAGAGAGAACTGCTCGACCCGGATGCCGACCAGTTTGGCGACAATGAAGTGGCCGAACTCATGGACGAAAATCAAGACACCAAGAACCGCGACAAATGAGATTATTTCGATCATGCCTACTCTCTTACGAACCTAGTTGCGACCGATTCCGGCCGCAATCAACTCCTCAGTCTGTATACGAACCTCACGATCAGAGGACAACAATGAATCGAGATTGATTTCTCCATCAGTTTCGGCAGATTCGAGCGCCTGCGCCACCACGACAGCAATGTCGCCAAAAGCGATCTTCTTCTCCAGAAATGCGGCCACGGCGATTTCATTGGCGGCATTGAGCACCACCGGAGCAAATCCGCCCACTCGTAACGCCTTATATGCCAACGCGATAGCCGGGAACTTCTCCGGGTCGGGGCATTCAAACGTTAGACTCCCCTGCCCCGGCAGATCGGTGCGTGGCAGCGAAGTCGACAGCCGCTCTGGGTATGCCAACGCATAAGCAATCGGCAGCCGCATGTCGGGTGGCGACATTTGGGCGATTTGTGCACCGTCGACGAATTGCACCAGCGAGTGGATGATCGACTCGGGGTGGATCACGATTTCAATCTGCCCTGGGGTGACATCGAAGAGCCAACGCGCTTCGATAACCTCCAACCCCTTGTTCATCATCGTCGCCGAGTCGATGGTGATCTTCGCGCCCATACTCCAGTTTGGATGATTGAGAGCATCCTCGACCGTGGCATGGCGAATGCGCTCCAGGCTCCAGGTGCGGAACGGTCCCCCGGAAGCGGTGAGGATGATCTTCTCGACTTCGCGCGGCACGCCTGCCCGCAAGCATTGCCAGATCGCCGAGTGCTCAGAATCAATCGGGAGAATCGTCGCGCCATTATTCGCCGCCAGCCCGGTGAGCAACTCACCACCGACCACCAGTGACTCCTTGTTAGCGAGCGCCAGATCCAAACCCCGGGCAAGTGCATAGTACGAGACCTGCAATCCAGCCGCGCCGACTATGGCGTTGACTACCAGGTCGCACTCAATCTCGCGCAGCATCTCAGCCCAGCAATCGGAACCGAGATAGAGCTTCACGCCAGCCGGCAATAGTCTCCTGGCTTCATCCGCACAGCTCTCATCGAGTATGTGCACTCGACGCACCTCATGCGCTTCAGCCTGCTGCGCCACCAGCTTCACATTGCTGCGGCAAGACAATAGCTCGAGTCGGAATCGATTCGGATTGGCGCCGACTATGTCAAGCACATTGCGGCCGATCGAACCAGTCGAGCCGAACAGAAGCAGACGTTTCACTACTTTTTGTAAGCCCTAATGATTCGCACTGGTTTCAGCGGCCGATCCGGGATCGGGATCGTGTCCTGGACCACCTGAACGTCGGCAGAGTCAGTCGCAGCCAACTGCAGCAGTTCCGCTCGCCAGGTGCTGTCACGCATGATGCGCTGAATCGGACCTGA
>JBDRQZ010000104.1:0-2711 GCA_043826025.1 bacterium
CCGTACAGGCGGTGAACAGAAACCGATCATGTCAATGTTCCTGATCTCGACGATTGCCATCGCCGGTTTCTATATGGCCGGGTTGATGTGGGGTAAGAACACCCATCTCGCGATTGCGGAATACTGGCGCTGGTGGGTTGTCCATCTCTGGGTGGAAGGCTTCTTCGAGGTCTTCGCGACTGCGGTAATCGCTTTCCTGTTTGCCCGGCTGGGACTAGTGCGGCTCAAAACTGCCAGTGCCGCAGTGGTCTTCTCAACCACGATCTTTCTCACCGGCGGCATTATCGGCACGCTGCACCACCTCTACTTCAGCGGCACCCCGACCGCGATCATGGCGTTGGGTGCGATCTTCAGCGCTCTGGAGGTGGTGCCCCTGACGATCATCGGCTTCGAGGCCTGGGATAACATTCGCCTGGCGCGCGCCACGGTCTGGGCCCAGAAATATAAGTGGCCGATCTTCTTCTTCGTGGCCGTGGCCTTCTGGAACATGGTGGGCGCCGGTCTCTTCGGCTTCATGATCAACCCGCCGATCGCGCTCTATTACATGCAGGGTCTCAACACCACACCGGTACATGCCCACACCGCGCTCTTCGGAGTGTATGGCATGCTCGGATTGGGATTGATGCTCTTCTGTCTGCGGGTTCTCTATGTGCGCCGCGACTGGAAGGATGGCATCATCAAGTTCGCCTTCTGGACGATCAATATCGGACTGGGGCTCATGGTGCTGCTTAGTCTGTTGCCGGTCGGCTTCCTCCAAACCTGGGCCTCGGTCAAACATGGCTACTGGTACGCTCGCAGCGCTGAGTTTCTTTACTCACCGACGATCACGGTTTTCAAGTGGCTGCGCGCACCGGGTGACACGATCTTCGCAATTGGTATACTGACCCTTGTGCTGTTTATCTTCGGACTGGCAACCGGCCATTCCTTGCTGCGCAAAAAGCCGACTGCGCCGACGCCGGAGGAGCAGAAGAAACCAGCGAGACATGGGGAAAACAGTTAAGCAGATCCTCGACTCAGCGGATTCGTCCCAAGAGATTAAGGGGCAGGGCTGCGACGCCCTGTCCCTCTATCATTCACCTATTAATGACGAGGCATGCCCATAACTCAAACTTGGCAGAAGTCAGACGATCAGGATGTGAGGCCGGTCCCGCTAAGTGTGGTCCGGAGACTTTTTCGCTACACCGACCCATTTGCCGGCGCGATCGATCGACTGCCTCAACAGAAGATTCAGTTGCGCAGCGCCATGCTGGACATGACGGAGGTTGTAGATCAGCAGCCCGAAATAGCTGACTTCTCCCCAGGGGAATCTGCAGCGCCGAGCCGCGCTCTCGTCATCAAGCTCGAAAATGATCTTCCGGCACTTCTCGCGACAGGAGTGCAGATAGTCGCGCAGTTGCTCGATCGTATAAACCGTCTCGGGGAAGATTCCCGAAGGGTCTAGTTCTTCAAGGGCAAAGGGCGCCGGCGGCTTGAAACCTTCAACGGCGCCATAGAGGTAAAGGTCGAGCCAAAAGAGCGTGTGATGGACCAATTGCCAGGGCTCGGGAAAGAGTTGGGGCCCACTCCAGAGGTCTTCCGGACAGGTGAGAATCGCGTTATCCAGCATGTCGATTGCCGCACCGAACTGCTGCCAGAGAGCCAACTTTAAGCTGTCATCCATCGATAATCCCCTAAGCGAGACCGCGAATCTCGGTTATCTCCCCGGTCCACTGATTATTGCCGAACTTCACCTCGACCGTCTCCCCAACCTGTTTCCCCATTAGCAACCGGGCCATCGGCGCGGTAATCGTCGCCATGTCAGACATCAGCTCAAGCTCGAATTCCGCCGGACCAATCAGATTGTAAATGTTAGACTCCGAGGTCTCCTTATTGACAACCGTGACCGAGGTCCCGAACGACACCCGATCCGGCGATTTGTCGCTCAAATCAATGATTCTGCAGTTTTGATAGCTTTTGAGTCGCTGCATCCGCTCCAGGAGCAGAATCTGCCGCTCCTTGGCGCTATGATAGGCGGAGTTCTCCTTCAAGTCTCCCAAAGCCGCAGCTTTGCCGATATCTTTCGAGTTCTCGTCGATGTCTTTTTTGGTCTCGTTAATCTTGTCCATCAGAACCTGAAATGTGCTCTTGAGAATCGGTACTTGCATCTGCTCACTTCCTCGGATTAGTCGCCATCTGGGTCTTTAGGTTGTTAGAAATACGCCTGAAGAAGCCTAATCTTGCTGCAAAAAGTGAGGGCGCAAGAATGAGGTCTTCCCTAAATCCTATTGAGGTAATTTACTGCGATAACCGGAATTTGGCAAACGCAACCGGCTTACTGTCCTGGATCAGACAGCGCAATTAACTCTCCCACAATATCTAATGACAAACGACCTTCGGCCGATGAAGTCTTCCACCAGGCGCGCCGGCAATGCCCCACCCTCTCACGGGCGGCAGTTTTCAATACCCTCGACTTGCTGGTCGGCAAGGGCCTGCTGCACACGCAGTTGCTCAAGGAAGGCACTCAGGCGGCTTGCCTCTCGGAAATTAGCACGACTGTCCGATTGTGATCTACCCAGTAGCCCCAGGCCACTAAGAGCCACTGGAACAAACCGATAACGGCAATCGGCCCGACAGCCGTCGGCGGCGGGCCGAATAGGTTCAGCACATAGACAAGTGCCAGGAAAAAGATCAGACCCCAGGCACCATAGCTGCCGGACCTGTTCGCCGCCCGG
>JBDRQZ010000105.1:0-5982 GCA_043826025.1 bacterium
CGCTCAATCGGGTAACCCATTGCCCGTGAAATGACCGCCTGCGAGCAAACGCCTAACGCACGCGAGACGCTAAACAGCACGGTGTAGTACGGGAATTCGGTAATCCCGAAGTGATAGAGAATGCCGCCGGAACCGGCATCGACGTTCGGCCATGGATCGGCAATCTTCTGCACCTGGCGCAGGACGCCGGGAACTACATCGAAGACCTCGCCGACCAACTGCACGATTGGATCGTCACCGATATTCTTCTTCGCCCAGTTCAGGAAACAGTCAAAGCGCGGGTCGGTAACGCGCAATACCGCGTGACCATAACCGGGAATGACCTGACCCGATTTAAGCGTATCCCAGGCGAACTTTTCGAGGTCCTCTTTGCTGGGGACGCCGCCGAATTTCTCTTTGACTTCCAGCACCCAGCGCAGGCACTCCTGATTGGCCAAACCATGCAGCGGACCGGCCAGACCATTAAGGCCGGCGGAAAGCGCATAGTACAAATCGGAGAGCGCGGAGGCCACGCAGTGGGTGGTATGGGCGCTGACATTGCCCGACTCATGGTCGGTGTGCAGCACGAAATAGAGACGCATCGCCTCGGTGAATTTGCCACCCGGATCGCCCAGGCCCATCATGTGGACATAGTCGCCCGACCAGTCAAGCGAGGGATCGCTCTCAATGCGCGGACCCTTGTTGAAGCGCAGGCGGTAGACACCTGCCGCGATGGACGGCAACTTGGCCACGATATCGAGCAGGTCTTCGAGGGTGTGAATCCAGTATTCCGGCTTCTTGGCGCCTTCGGCATAGGCCTTGGCAAACTTCGATTCGCGCTGCATGACCAGAATCGCGGTGTCGAACATCGCCATCGGATGCGAATCCTTCGGCATCTTCTCCAGCACATCCCAGACATACTGCGGCACTTTGGCGCGGGCCTTGAGGTCCTTTTGCAGGTCGGCCAGTTCCGCCTTGGAGGGCAGCTCACCGGTCAACAGCAGCCAGAGGATTTCCTCGGGCAGACGGTCGGCTAGTTCGGCGACCGGGGTGTTGCGGATCAACAGACCCTTATCCGGGGGAACCTCGGAGGTGTCGCAAACGAGGCATTTTACGCCGCGCACGCCACCATAGGCCTGCTTAATAGTTACCTGGGAGATTACTTGATCGCCATGATTCGCAATCAGATCCTTGATCTCGGCTCCGAGACCGGGAATCTGGCCGGCGAGTTTGTCTTTGAGCATACTCATTTGCTTACTCCTTATTGAGTTGCGTTGCTATATGCTTGATTTAGTCATCTCGATTTGGCACTCTGGCGGTGGCGCGCAGACTGCGCAGCCCAGCCGGTGACAATGTGAATAACTTCACAAATTCTCGCGCTATCATAGTAAAGAAGCGGGTGATAGTCAAGCGGTTATTTGGGCTAAAACCGGTGATTTGTCAGGGAATAGTATAGGTTTGCTGTTCTGGGGGGTCTGCTTCCACACGGTTCTGTTGTCACCCGTCCAAGAATGCGTCCGAGAGCATGGAAACGCCCGACGACTGCACACTGCCGTCGGGCGTTTGTTGCCCACCCAAAGAAGGAGGGACGATGTATCTAACTATCCTCTGCAGTTCGGAACCTGGTCGCGAGATCGAGACACCTGCCGGGTCAACTCACGCACTCATAGCAATTCGCACGCACGTCGGTACCGCTGCAGTCGTATGTAATCTCTCTCGTCCAGGCAGGTAATGACGTCACGAAGTAGATTCTGCACTCGCAGAAGTAGTACGCCTTTACAAACCACTGTAATTTAGAGTGAAGACTCGGTTTTGTCAAGTGTTTGCTGGGGTTTTGGAGCATACGGGTCGCCGGCAGATCCCGTATCAAGTGCGGGACAAGCGTGGGTAGCTGCCGGGCACAGAGTGCGCACAGCAAGCTGTGCGCTACCGGCCGGGAGTCAGTTCCCGTACGTTGATCCGGTATCCGGTAATCCGGTAACCCACAGCTTGCTGTGGGTGATTGCAAGAGAGGCAGCGCCAAGGAGCATGGCCCGCACAGCATCCGGTAACCCACAGCTTGCTGTGGGTGCTTCAATCGAGGGCTGGATTGCGGCCTGGAAGCCCGCACAGCAAGCTGTGCGCTACCCGTTCCAGGGTCGTCCATCGGAGATCATAGTCACGCCCGACGGCTGCAGTGTGCCGTCGGGCGTTCAGTTGCCCACCTTGCGAGAGGAGGGATATTTCGTTTCAGACTTACCTCAACAATCCGGAACCTCATCATCATTGGGATCGCAGGGTTCAGGGCCACCACCGAAGATGTATTGAATCAGGTACACTGCGTCGGTAATATTGACGATCGTATCGCAGTTGGCATCTCCGGCAATGTAGGGGACAGGTTCCGGCCCGCTGTTGAAGATATACTGAATCAGATAAACGGCATCGGTGATGTTGGCGATTCCGTCATTGTTGGCGTCACCGCAAACATAGTTGCCGACGCAGGCGCAACAGTACTGAATCGTGCCATCTTCGTTAAGAGCCACACTCAACTCACAATCTCCTGAGCCGGCACAGGAACCGGCGCAAATCGGCTCCAGAATCCCACTGTTGACACGGATTGTCCCGGTCGTAGTGCCCATGTAGTCCATAAGCTGACTGCCGGGACAACCTTCAAACTCGATTTGGTAGGTGATATCGAAGAAGCTCTCTACCGCGAAGTCGCCGGATGGTAGTTGACGCAGCGTCGTGTGACCGGGGCTGGGCAGACCAAAATCGGTGCCGCCTCTGATCCTGAAAGTACAGAAGTCGGGATCACCGAAGAGTTCGCCCTGGAGAGTAAAGAAGTCAGCTTGGAAGCTCTGGATTGGATCGCCGGGATTGCGCGGCGCGGAGTGGGTCTCGCAACTAATGGGTATCCACAGATGACGGTTGAATCCGGCCAGGTCACCGGTGCCGGAGACCGTCAGGTCCAGAGTGGCGTCGAAAATCTCGAACTCACCGCCCAGTGAACCACCCGGTCCGCTGTCGAGATTCGTGAAGCCTTCGATCGGTCCGTCGAGTTCGATAGTGGTTGCCGGCGGTAGGCCATCGATAATCAGCCAAACCTCATCCGGGCTCTGATACTCACAGCCGACCGGTGGCAGGTCGGCCGTGCCACTGCCATTGTCGGGCACCGCGCAAGCCGACCAGAGGCCGGGCGCCTCCTGAATGTAGCAGTCGCCCGCTGTCATGCAGGCGCAATCATCGACCGTGATTTGTCCGGTGTTGGGATCGATTGCCAGGCAGGTCGGCGCGCACTGATCATCGATATTCGGACAGGAATTCTGCCTGCAGGCAGAACCATCCGCAGTCGGCTCGCAGACCAGCGGCACGCACTGGCAGAAAAAGTCTATCGTACCGTCGCCGTTGACCGTGCGGTGCAACTCACAGGTCTCACCCGGCGGACAATCGCCGACACAGACCGGCGTCAGCAGACCGGTAGCGATTTGAATGGTACCGGTTGTGGTGCCCAGATAGTCCATGAGTTGGCTGCCCGGGCAGCCCTCAAACTCGATCTGGTAGGTGACATCGAAGAAACTCTCCACTGCGAAATCACCACTGGGCAACTGGGTCAGAATCGTTTGCCCGGGACTCGGCAGCCCCAGACTGGTTCCGCCGCGAATTTTGAACGTGCAGAAATCGGGATCGCCGAAAAGCTCGCCCTGCAGCTCGAAGAGGTCGGTCTCAAACGTTTGCAGCGGGCTGCCGCCGCTGCGTGGTGCGGAATGCGTTTCCAGTGCCACCGGCACCGAGAGATGGCGATTGAATCCGGCGAGTTCGCCGTAACCTGTCACTGTCAGATCGAGAGTGGCCTGATATTCCTGGATTTCGCCCCCAAGTGAACCGCCGGGCGTGACCACGACGTTGATGAAGTCCTCCAGGATCCCATCCATCTCGATTGTCGAACCCGCCGGCAGACCGTCGATTATCATCCACATATCGATCGGGCTGTGATACTGACAGCCGATTGGAGGCAGATCGATTGTGCCGCTGCCATTATCCGGCTGAGTGCAGGTCGTGTAGACACCAATTCCTTCGACAACCCGACAGCCAGTAGGAACTATACAATCACAATCTGCGATGCGGAAAAAGCCGGCAACCGGGTCGGCCTGGATCGCGACCGGCCAGCAGACTTCACCCGGCTCGGCGCAGGTGACCTCTCTGCAGGCATTGCCATTCGGCAGCGGTTCGCAGACTTCTGCCACGCATTGACAACAATAGTCAATGGTGAAGTCGGTATTGACGACGGCTGTTTGTTCACACTGATAGCCGGAGGGACAGTCGCCAGCGCAGAGCGGTGGCAGGATGCCGCAGTTGATGCGGATCGTGGCAGTGGTCGTGCCCATGTAGTCTTCCAGCGGGCTACCAGGACAGCCTTCGAATTCGATCTGATAGTACACATCAAAGAAGCTCTCGACTGCGAAGTCGCCATTCGGCAACTGACGCAGCGTGGTTTGCCCGGGGCTGGGGAGCCCGAAATCTGTGCCGGCGGTCACTCTGAACGTACAAAAGTCGGGATCGCCGAACAGCTCGCCCTGCATCATATAGAGGTCGGTCATGAATGATTGCACCGGATCGCCCGGGTAGCGTCGGGCGGAGTGCGTTTCGAGTGCGATTGGCACGGCCAGATGGCGATTGTATCCGGCGAGATCGCCGGTGCCGGTCACTGTGAGGTCAAGGGTGGCCTCGAACTGCTGGTATTCGCCATTCAGGCTGCCGCCCGTGCCGGTGACGATGTTGAAATAATCCATGATGATTCCATCCATCTCAATCGTCGTGCCCGGCGGCAGGCCGTCGATTATCATCCAGACCTCGTTGGGGCTGCGGTATTCACAGCCAGCCGGCGGCAGATCGGCAGTGCCACTGCCATTGTCAGGAACATTGCAGGGACTGAATGCGCCGGTCTGTAGCTCGGCATGACAGGCGCTCGGGTCATCGCAAGTGCATTCGAGTATGCTGTATGCACCTGTCTGCGCGTCGATACTAACACAGACCGGCTGACACTCGTCGGTTGGGTTTGGACAAGTAACCGATTCGCAGGCGAGGCCGTCGGCCTGGGGCTGACAGACCTGCGCCTGCAGGGGCGCTGCCAGGAGCAGCAGCGCGATCGAGATCATGATTCTCCAGAACATATTATCTCCCCAAACAGATGTGATTGATTACTGCTCCTCTCTATCCTCCAAAACTGCCGTGCGGAATCTGTCGGCAATTGATCGCTCATCTCTGAACCGCACCTGCTGCCCCAGCGCACCTCAGTTTGGCCACGGATAAAGCTAGTCTTTGTCGTTCAGACAGATGTGAATATCGCGAAGCTGAATCCGCGTCTCGGGGTAGAGGGACAACTTTGTGAACCAATATAATCTAGATTGAAAGCTCCGCTTTGTCAAGCACTTACAGCGGCTCGGCAGCAAGGCCGAAACTTCTGCGGTTTAGATATGTCAACCGCTCGGACATGTCAGGAGTGGTCGCCGACGGACCAACTCGCCCAGTCGAGCGAGTGGGGCGCCGAGGAGCGCGAAATCACCGCCGCAGATTGAATGACTCGCCATAGTGGGGCAGGGTGGCTTCGAGGTCGAGTTCTGATTTGAGTTTGGCCTGGAAGGTCTCCCTCGCCTCCTGCTCGCCGTGGACCAGGAAGATCTTTTTCGGCTTAGGGTTAAGTCCTGCAACGTAGGTCAGCAGGTCGGTCTCATCGGCATGAGCGGAGAAGCTGTCGAGTTTGAGCACCTCGGCGTTCATCTGATACAGGTCACCGAAAATCCTGATCTGCCTGGCGCCATCGACAATGCGTCGACCGAGAGTGCCCTCTGCCTGATAGCCGGTGAAGAGAATCGTGTTCTTGGGATTTTCGACATTGTTGAGCAGGTGATGCAAGATTCGTCCCGCTTCGCACATGCCTGAAGCCGAAATGATGATTGCCGGCTCCTGCAGGTAGTTGAGCCGTTTCGAGGCCTGCACGCTGCGGACATAGTGGCACTGTTCGCC
>JBDRQZ010000106.1:0-9989 GCA_043826025.1 bacterium
TCATCTTGGGAGAGAGATCGATTCCGGGGACATTCGCCTGCAGGCTGAGACTTGCGTATCGCGAGTTTTCTGTCCGGTTCAGCGGCTGGAAGACCGCAACTAGCACAATCGAATAGTCCACGGTTTGGCTGCGGCCTGAGATGTCATCTGCAATTCACACCTGAGGCACTCAAGCTCAGGGAGGGAAAAAGCTGGATACTTAAGTTCTTGCTCGGGAGGAGAGTATGTCACGGTCATGGATTCTCGCGGTTGTGCTGTGCGCGGTCACTGCTGTCTTTGCCGCCGTTCAGGCAGAGGAACAGTTCTACTTTGGCGCGTGGGTGCAATCTGCATTAGGGAGGCTGGGGCACTTCGAAAATGATCCGGAAGGTTTTCTTCACAATGCTAAATACAATCTGGGATTCAATCTTATCCAGATCGATGGACAAGACAACGAATACGAGCTAGTTTCAGACAGCGGGTTGAAAATGCTGGCTCGTCCCTATTCTTACGCGGTAGGCTGCTGCGACGACGTCTATCCCCTGATGCTCGCTAATTTCGCGGCCTATTCAGTCTGGGAGGCGGATCCAAGTTACAATGAGATGTATACGGGCTACGGCAGTGGAAATATCCACAAGCTACAATGGAATAGTGGAATCTCCGGAACAGGCCCCAGGATTGAATCTGGGTGGATGCACTTCGTCTATGACAGTACCGCATTCGAGGCGGATTCATTCGAGTTGGTTGGACCCTACGTTCGTCAAGTAGCGGCTTACATCTACTCCCCATGGGGAAGCGTCAACGATCCTACATGGCTCCAGTATACTGCCGAGTGGCATTGTCACGTAGGTCCACCTGAGCAATCAGGCGACGACACCATAGCGATCTTGGCAGTAAAGGTGGATTTCGGCACGATTTCTAGCACCATCCTGGTCGCAGATACTCTTCTCTCCAGCGAGTTTGCGTCGGCAAAAGATACGGTCGTTACCCTCTCTTGGGACTATGATGGAATCGGAACGCTGAATTACACTTTCATCGATAGCTCGGTCGTTGAGTATGCCGTAGATTGGCACGGTTCCCGAGACTTCTCTCTCAACAAGGTTGTCGTACATGATCAAAAGGGCGCGTCCCTTGTTGCAGACTCCGCGCAGTGGGAAGACTCGGTTCTTGCCTATATGGGACAGCATTCTGCCTACAGCGACGATATCCTGTACTTGACCACCGTCGATGATGTTGCCCCAAGAATCTCCTCCGATCAATACATTCCGATGCGCATTGTCAATTCCATCCTACGGGACAGAGGTTACGGTGGTCTCATTTCGCTTCACAGCTGGGATCCTCGGGTTTGCATTCCACTTGGCCTTCCCGCGTTCACCACGTATCCCTATCCGTTTCTTTGGGATCACAGTTCTCCGGGTTACAATTTCATCGACACCAGTTCGGGTCCACAGGACGCAGAGGATCATAATCTGCAGACAGCCTGGTGGCTCTATACGTTCAGCATGAACGACGCCAAGAAGATCGCCGACAGCGCATCGGTTAAGTGGCTGGCCACTTTGCAAGCGTACGATCTGTATCAAAGTGGTCATTACACGCACCGCTATCCTACCCGCGCCGAGTTTCTCTGCCAATTCAACTTGACCTTGGCGCACGATCCAGACGGTGTAATGTTCTACCACTACTGGTGCTGGTCCAGCTCGGATTCGGCCTTTGTCCATTTAGATACTTCGACCTATATTAGTGACAGCGTGTCAGTCTACTATTGGGTTCGCGACGACATCAAGCCCCTGAAGGAGAACCTGGTTCCAAAACTGAAGTCCATGGATTGGGACACGGCTTGGTTATGGAGCAACAGTACCTCCCCACCTTCAACGTGTGCACTCGACAGCATCCTCTGTGAAGAATTCTACGGCCAGACGTCGGACGACAGCCTCTACCTGCAGGTGGCGCGCTTCGACCCCACGGGCAGCGATGCGGAGTATTACATGCTGGTGAACCGACGCTGCCTCTCAACGGAAGACATCACGCTTCACGTGTATTTCGACGACTTCGCTCCCGAGAATGACGTGCTTCAGGAGTATGTCATTACCGAGATTGTTGGTGGCGATACGATCGAGGTTGTTCGGCAAGACCTGGTGCTGACCTTCGCCGATACAATTGATCCGGGCGCGGCCCGCCTATACAAGATAGACTACCGAGCACCGACAGCCAGCCAAAGCAGCTCGGGCTGGGCGACAGCTTTCGGCGGGCTCGGCGATGAGGAGGGGGTCTCCGTCGTAGCGGTCGATGACAGCAGCTACGTCGTTGCCGGCTGGTCGAAATCATATTCGGGTGCCGATGGAGACGCCGACTTCTATCTTGTGGCCGTCGATCACGATCTGAATCTGGATTGGACGGTCACCTATGGCAGTTCAGAGGATGATTTCTGCAATGACATGGGCGTCCAGTCTGACGGCGACTTCGTTGTCGTCGGCCAGTCATTCGCGCCAGACGATGAGGGCCATGGCCTGTTGATGATGATTGATGCAGACGGTGATTCGCTCAATGCGACTTACGCGGGCACGACGAACCAACAACAAGCCCATTACTCAGTCAAGGTTTTTGAATCTGACAGCATTGTCATTGCTGGCATGAAACGCCCCTCGTCCCACGCAGGACTCGGCTATGCTCTGTTGCTTAAATGGACGCCCTCTGGTGTTGCAGTTGGAGGCGAGTCGGGCTCCAGCGACTTCTTCATAGAAGGAAACAACTACAACGTATTCTACTCGGTTGCGTTGCTCGCCGATGGTGCATTCGCAGCAGTCGGCGAGACCTTTTCCACGGAGAGTCAAGAGCCATCTGTGGATGTGCTTTTTGCAGCGTCACCGCCGGATCTTCCGGATACTGCGCAGGCACTAATGTACGGTGGCACCTGTTGTCTTGAAAGAGGATACTCCATCATTCAAGAAGGTGACAGTATCCTCGTTATTGCTGGCTCCAGTTACAGCGGTGGACAGACCGATGTGTACTTACTGAAGATCGACCTCGAGGGTGACACGCTTTGGACGCGCACCTTCGGCGGCAATGATGACGAGGCAGCCTTTGAGGTGATCGAAAACAGTGACGGTAACTACGTGGTTGCAGGATACACTGATTCCGAAGGCGCTGGCGGCAAAGACTTCTACATTCTTGAGGTGAACGCCTCCACTGGCGATCTAGTCTGGGATACGATATTTGGTGGTACCGAGGATGATGTTGCGAAATCGATTGTCGAGCTACCGGGAGAGAATGCCTACGTTGTGGCAGGTTACACGGAATCCTTTGGCAGCGGCTACAAGGACCTCTGCGTGCTCAAGTTCGATGATCCCAGTTGCGATTGGAAACCGGGGGACGCGAACGGTGATGGTGTCGTAAATGTGACGGATGCAACTTATCTGATCCAGTACATATTTAACAGCGGCCCCGCACCGACGCCTTACCCAATTGCCTCCGGGGACGCGAACTGCGATTGCCTGGCAAACACCACGGATGCTGTTTACATTGTTCAGTATGTCTTTAATGGGGGACCCGCGCCGTGCACCTGTGAGGAGTGGATCGCCGAGGAGTGCGGCTCCTATTAAGTTGCAGTTTTGGTTGAAGTAAACTACATGCGTCGCAGCTCATTCCAAGGGCTGCGACGTTTCTATTATCGGGAGCTAGCTACGGGCAACTCGCGCAGGGCGCGGGACCACCGGAGAAGATGTAACTTATGAGATAGACCGCGTCGGTGATGTTCGCCGTAGCGTCGCAGTTGCAGTCGCCTGCCTCAAGCGGCACCGGCGCCGGCCCTTCTGAGAAGATGTAGTCTATCAGGTAGACCGCGTCGGTCACGTTGGCGACTTCATCGTCGTTGGCATCGCCGCAGATATACTCCGGCAACATGACTTTGAGCACGAGATCAAACATGACATCCGTCAGCGGCGGTTCACTTTGATCGATGGCCTCGATATCAAGATATGAGGTCCAGGTTTCTGTCGGTGTCCCGGAGATCACCCCCTGCTCACCGCCGTAAAAAGTCAATCCCTCCGGCAGTATGCCGTTCAACAGGTTCCAACTGTAAGGCTCAGTGCCACCGATCGCCACAAGCGCACAGTAGTAATATTTGTCACGAATGGCGTCGGGCAACGTGTAGCTGTGAATATGTAACTCACCGTCGCAATGATCACCGACTCCGTCACCGTCCTCATCCTCTTGCCCCAGATTGAAGACCCCCTCACAATTGTCGCACCCGTTGCCAAGCCCATCGCCATCATCGTCGTCCTGACCTGCATTTACCATCCAGAGGCAGTTGTCATCCTCGTTGAGGACGCCATCATTATCGAAATCGGGATCGTTACAGACAGTGTAGACTGCGGCCAGCGCCGCTTGCACCATGCGGTTCATGTACTCGAAGTTCATGTAGGTTGTGCTGTCCTGAGGCGAGTGGTAGACACCGGAGAAGACATACTCGAACAAACAGCAGGCATCATAACCATACTGATAGAAGGGCCAATGGTCGGAGCTGGCACCGACTTCGCCATAGTGCGGCGTGAGTTCGACCAGCGAGTCCGCCAGCGAACCGAGCAGGTGCGCGAAGTAGTCGCTGCCGCCATAAAGCGAGTAGGCATGACTCTCGTTTGTCATCCAGGCGATCATGTCCGCATTTTGCATGTAGATAATCTGGTCGCCACGAGCGACGGCTTCGCCTGCATAGAACCAGGAGCCGTCGAGGCCGGTCTCTTCCGCATCAAAGAGGACGAAAGTCAGAGTGACATTGGTCCCAAGCTGATTGAGAATCCGCGCGAGCTCAAGCACCAGAGCCGTCCCCGAGCCGTTGTCGTCAGCCGCAGGAGCACCCGGCACACCATCATAATGAGCGCCGATCACGATCTGAATCTCGGGGAACAT
This sequence comes from bacterium, assembly GCA_043826025.1. Taxonomy (GTDB): domain Bacteria; phylum Zixibacteria; class MSB-5A5; order CAIYYT01; family CAIYYT01; genus JBDRQZ01. The sequence goes on from JBDRQZ010000106.1 coordinate 4,885, forward strand.
AGTTCCCGGCTTGCGCGCAATAACATTGTGACAGCGTCGCTCACCACTCCAGACATCAGCCCAGAAGGTGTCGAGCTTGACATCGCTGAACCCGAATTCGGTAAACTTCTGGCGCAACCAAAGATTGGCCGCGTAGACTCCGGCACTGCCCGCATACCGCTGGTTCAACGCCTGCAGCCTGCTGACATAGGAATAGAGCGAATCCTCGCTGACCAAAGCGATCAATGAATCCAGATCGCTTGCGGCTCTTGATTGGATCGGCTGGAGTTCTGAGACAGGAGCAACGACACGTAGCGGTTGCTGCGGCAGCCGGATTAGACGGCCCATGAGCTCAGGCTGCCCGAACTCCGACGCAGTCAATTGAAGCAAGCGCAGACCATCGGCTGCGAATACCGGCTGAAAGTCGAGCGGCGCAAGCCCGCCGCCGGAGCGCTCGACGAACAGAGTCGTACGATCAATGTCATCGGCAATCTTGTGGATCAGCAAACCGTCTGTGGTCAGATTCGCGGCCTCCTCCGGACTTGTCGCCACCAGATAGCCGGCGGCTGTTCGCAGTAGAGCGTCGGCACTGGAGAGACCGAGCAAGCGAGCCTCATGCTGGTCGATCACTCGAACCTGATAGAGGTCCTCGGCAAAGGCGCTGGTGCCGAGCAGCAAGGTCAGGAGCAGTGCGATCAATGATTTTTCCATGACTTGAGTCTCCCGTGGTACGCCCGCCAAACGCGACCTACGGTCCTAAGGACAAGCGGCGCAGGGTGCGGGGCCACCGGCAAAGATATAGGCGATCAGATAGACAGCATCTGAGATATTGACCAGGCCATCACAGTCGGCATCGCCGGACACCAGTGGATCGGGCGCCAGCCCACTCGCAAAGATGTAATTGATCACATAGACGGCATCGGAGATGTTGGCCACTTCGCTGTTGTCGGCATCGCCGCAGATGTACTCCGGTTCGGGCGCGTCGACCACGACGATGCAAACCGATAGCGTGTCAGCCAGTGGTGGCTCACTGCCATCCGCGACCGCCACAGAGAAGTAATAGCTGGCCTTCCAGCTTGGGGTGCCACTGATCTTGCCGTTGGTACCGCCCCAGTAGCAACCCAGCGGCAGATCGCCGCCGACCTTGGTCCAACTGTATGGCGGCGTACCCCCAACCGCCCAGCACTGGTATTCATAGGATTCGTTCAGATATCCAGCCGGCGGGTTATAAGATTCGATATGGAGGAGACCATCGCAGGCGTCGCCAAGCCCATCCCGATCCTCATCATACTGAAAGGGATTCTGGATATCATAGCAATTGTCGCAGAGATCGCCGACATTGTCCTCATCGAAATCATCCTGCTCGACATTCTGAACCAGCCAGCAGTTGTCTGCATCGTTAGGCAAACCATCAGCATCGGCATCCGGGTCGCAGGGATCACCCAAGCCATCGCCGTCAGCATCGTGCTGATCTGCGTTTGCTGCCTCCGCGCAATTGTCGCAGAGATCGCCACGACCATCGCCGTCAGTATCCTGCTGTTCCGGATTATAGACCAGCGGGCAATTGTCGGCTGAGTTCGGCAGGCCATCGTCATCGGAGTCGGCCTCCGGCATGATGCCGATGATCGCATACTCCACCCAGGGGGAACAACCCTCCCAGGGACAGTGGAGGTCATCAATCGTATACCAGGCATTCTGGCTGCCACCCCAGCCATAGTTCATGTGATACTGGTCGAAGCTTCCCGAAACCCGCCAGCCGTCACAGACAATCGAGTGCGAGTAGATTCGATACTGCAGCGGCCGACCAATGTTGCCCTCATGCACAATCATCGCAAACCAGCCTTCGGCATCATAACTGCTGCGGTCTTCGACACTAATGGTCGTCGGATCATAGTGGAAGTAATTCGGGAAGACGCTGGCCGCATCGGCGGTATAGGCGCCTGAGCCGCAATGACCATAATCCATATTGAAGGCGACGCCGACCTCGTAACAGAGTTCCGCCAGTGCATCCTGCTGCGCGATACTACAGCCGCCGGAGCAGTTGTCGGGGATGTTGCTCCAATCGTAAGGATCACTATAGACAGCCTGCAGGGTCTGACCAGCGGTACTGCCGCCACATGAATTGTCTCCACTCCAGTAGTAACTGTGCGTCCCCTGCCCTTCAGGCGGCCACTGCCAGTAAGCCAAAATCTGCGCCGCTGCGGTGGCCACACAGCCGACCACAGTCCGGCCTCCATCGCCCCAGGGGCAATCGTTGTAGTAGGGTGAGTTTTGATGCCAGGCGGTGGTCAACAGCGGCCCGACACCACGGCTGTCTCGTGCACCTTTCTCCGCGAGAGTTGCGCGGAACTGCGCAGTCGGCAGAGTCAGGCGCTCCCACTGGGCGGCGTAGTCGGTCTGGAAAAGGCGTTCACCCGTATTCGGCTGCGGTGCGGCCAGACTCCCATAGAACTGCTCATACATCGCAAGCCGTTGAGTCAATATTTCAGTAATGAGCGCGATCATGCCGCCTTCATCACTCGCCTGCAAGTTGGTTATGTCGGAGTACGCCAGCACGGGCGGCATCTCCCTGAGCGCGGGCACCACCACAAATCCCTGCGGCGCAATGTGAAACAACCTGCCGAGAGTGTTATTGTCGTTGCCCAAAAGCTCAACTGACGCGATTTCTAACAAGCCGCTACCGGTCCATTCGCCAGTCGTTTCTTCGGCTTGCACTAGCCAGTTGCGGCACACCTGGTCGGCCTCATCCGGGTCGACCACAGATCCCAGAGCTACGTGACTGAACAGGAGCACAGTCAGGATCAAACCAAGCCGTCGCGCGAAATCAAAGCTGCTCATTACTGCTCCTAACGTATCGCTCACGGTTACGGACATGCGGCGCAGGGTTCCGCACCACCGCCGAAGATAAAGCCAATCAGATAGACAGCATCGACAATGTTGGCAGTGCCGGAACAGTCGACATCACCCGCCGTCAGCGGCTCGGGCGCAGGCCCAGAGTTGAAGATATAATTCACGATGTGAACCGCGTCGGTGACATTAACTACATCATCGGCATTGGCGTCACCGCAGATAATCTCGCCGTTGTCGCAAACATAACTGAGCACTCTAACGGCGTCGAGACCGGCTTCGACAATACTCTGCGCGTCGCCATCATTTGCGGTGAAGCGCAACTGCATGTTCGCGGTGATAAAGACACCCAGCCCGGAGATGGTGGCGGCATCGATCTCGACATGATGCCATTCCAGTCCGCCATGCAGGTCGTGGCGCGCAATCTCGGTCCAGGTGCCGACACCGCCACTGCTGTTGATCTCAACCAGCAGCATGTCGGTGCCATCACTGTCAGTCAGATAGAGGAAGTACTCATAGGAGATCGAACTGCCCGAATTCATCGCAAAGATCGGTGAAATCAGCCGCACGGCGCCATTGTCGACATCGGTATTGCCGACGGTATTCTGGGTTAGATAACACTGCCCACTGCCATCGGCATCGCTGGCAGGATCATAGTCCCAGCCATCGTCATCAACCGGCACTCCACGTTGCCATTGGCCGCTCGTGGCACCGATGATTTCCGTGGTCCAGCCCTGGTCAAGTTCGAAATCGTCGCTGACACCGGTGTCGACTGAGGTCACCACAAACGGTTGGCGTGGCGCGGCAGGATCCGGGTCATAGTAGACGCCGGTAGACTGCTCCTCCATGCTGACGTAGTATGCGAGTGTCTGACCGCAGCTCAAAGCCGGCAGTTGGGTGGTGTAGTTGTTGCCGAAAAGCTGAGTGAGTGCGCTTGTCTGATATGGTGCGCCATCGACCGAATAGTGCAACAAGCCGCTGCCGGGCACTGAGACGCCATTGTTCCGGGAACTGACTGTGACGTCGAGAGCGGTGGTTTGGTCCGCCAGAATGAACTCCGGGTTGCCGCTGGGATAGACAAACGCCAGACCGGGAGCGTTGGCGTCGAGCATCGCCGCATATACGGTAGCCAGCGCCAACTTGGTCATATCGGTCATGTAAGCGAAATTCATGTAGCTGGTGCTGTCCTGATAACTGTGATAGACCGTGGAAAAAACATACTCATGCAGGAAAGTCACCTGGTAGCCATTAGTCTGGAAAGGATAGTGATCGGAGCCGCCGCTGCTGCCATAATAGACGGCATCGATACCCAGCAAGGAACTTGCGAGGTCGCGACAGAGCGTGGTATAGGTCAGGTCGGAGCCATGATAAAGCTTGGCCTGATCGCTGTTTTCGTAGTGCGCGATCATATCCATGTTGAAGACATAGATGATATTATCACCATTCGCGAACGCCTGATCGGCATAGTGCTGTGAACCGTAGAGCCCCTGCTCTTCGCCGGAGAAGGTGATGAACTTGATCGTGCAGTAGCTGTCAATATTTGCGAGGATGCGGCCGATTTCCATCGTCGCGGCCGTCCCGGAGCCATTGTCATCCGCGGCGGGAGAACTAGACACACCATCGCGGTGGCCGCAGACGATTATCTCCCGGTCGGGGAAGGTCGAACCGACTTTGACGGCGACGGTGTTCTTAATCGTCGTCGGGACACCATAGACTGACTGCACGAACTGATCGTAATAGACCGAGTCATAGCCGAAATCCTGAAACTTGGACAGTGTCCAGTCGGCCGAGGCGTAACAGGAGTCGGTGCCGGTCAGACGACGGTAGTAGGCCTGCAGCCGATAGACATAGGACTCGAGCGAATCCTGCTCGACGAGACCGATCAAAGAATCGAGATCGACTCCGGTATCAAGAGCCTCACGGTTCAGCGGTCGCGATTCGACAAAGTAGACCGAAGCAGGACCACCCAATCGCGCCAGTTCCGGGCGCTGCCCGGCCTTACTCAGGTCAGCCAGGTTGACACGGAAGAGCCGCAGGTTGTCCTCCTCGAAAAGCAGCGGGTACTGGCCCAGATGATAGCCATCAAGGCGGTTGTCGATTGCGATCTCGCTGCGCGTGATGTCGGACGCAATCAATCTGACGGACAGCCCGGTCGCTTCGAGCTGGGCGGGATTATCGGTGAGTACGAGATAGCTGTGCTGCAGCCTGACCAGCGGATCGACATCCAGCGCCGCAAGCTTGTCAGCATCATATTTGCTCTCGATATCGACCTGGTAGAG
>JBDRQZ010000107.1:0-3120 GCA_043826025.1 bacterium
ACGGGTTTGGGTAGTTCTGCTCTATGTCGAATGCCTCCGGCAGAACTTCGGGTTCATCCCCCTCTACATAGACTGTGTCGTCAATCCAGTAAGAGACGAATATCTGTTCAAGGCCATAGGAGCCAGTGTTTCGGCGCGAATCAAAGTAGAGAGTACGGCCATCTCGCGTCAAACAAGGGCCGATCTCTCGGAATTCCGAATTCACAGGAATGCACAGATTGCCATCTACTATCCAAGCATCTCCTTCCAAGTGTGCCTCATAAAGGTCTGCCTCTCCCTGCCAGCAAGGAAACTCGGCTCCCAATTCACACCAACAGGAGAAGATCATAAGGCCGCGCTCTTCTGAGTACGTAACACCTTCCGATCCGGCTGTTACACTGGTGCTCCAGTCCACCACATCGAGAGGTCCCCAGTTAGCTGTCAATGTATCCCAGTAGGAGACCTGAATCATGTAAGGGTCGCAGGCTGGTTTGTTGGGCACGCGGCCGCTGGCGACCCAGAGTGTCTTCTGGTCCGGCGAAATGTCGACTGACCACTCAGAGCAGTAGGTGTTGACCGTGGAATCCAGTAGTTCCGCCTGGCCGAACCGCCCCAGCGTGTCATCCCACTCACTGACCCAGATATCCCAACTGCCGTTGTCTCCGGGTCGGAAAGAACTGAAGTAGATGAGCATTCCATCGTTGCTGACCGCTGGGGTACGCTCCACCCAATATGAGTTGACTCCTTCTCCGAGGTTGACCGCCGCTCCCCAGTCGTGAGCTACGCTGTCCCAGTCGCAATACCAGATGTCTTCGCTTCCGATAGATCCTTCTCGAGTTGAGGAAAAGTATATGCGTCGGCCATCGGGAGAGATATCGGGGGCATAGTTGCGTCCAGGTGCGTTGACGTTTTCGTTAAGCAATATCGGTTCAGTCCAACCTGCCTGCAGAATAGAAGACGGCAGCAGAATAACGAGGGCCAATATGCCAGCCAAAGTCAGTTTTCCCCTCACGCGCATAAGCACTTCCTTACTATGGTGGCTTCAAGCACAAGATAAGGGTCTGATTGTTCGTAGGTCAAGATCTCTTGTCTGCCATAGACTTGATCCGGGAGAGCTTGACACTTTGTCAAGCTCTACGAGGCTTTGGTATCTATCTCAGAAACCCGTAGCCCCGGGCCACGCTGCCCGATTTGGGGTTGCTAAAACCAGCGGCCCACGTCTATATTGTTAATGTACCGAGTAGCTTCCTGATCGTCACCGCCAAGGACTTGGCGGTGCTGGCTGGAGGTTTCTCCGTAACTGCCTAAGTTCAATGGGCGACCATTAGGCTTCGTAACCCTCAGGCGGGGGCAATGGTTGTCCACCCCTCAACGTGGTACCCTTCCGGGGGCCGTGTCCATGCGTGGATGCGCGCCCCTTTGTTTTGCTGAGTCGGAGTCCTGGGCAAAGAAGAACCTCGGGGTGACAAGGAAACCCCGAGGCCCATGGGATACGAGCTATGGGGAGGGTTCACTTTCGTATCCAACTGATATAACGGCAGAAAGTGGGTAGCAGATTGAGACTTTTTTGGAATTCAGGGACCGATTTTATCGATGATGGAGCACACCACAGCGCCCGGATTTACTAACCAAAAGAGTCCTAAAGAGTTCGGTATTAGAGCGGTTTTTGGCCGACCAGCCCGACTGAAAGAATCGCGTACTTCTCGCTCTTGGCGAAGTCATACTCCCTGACCTCAAGCGGCTCGACCTCAATGAAACCGACCTCACCGACCATTTGCAGGTAGAGATCAAGATCAAGCGCCCCTGCCAGACAACCGGCCCAGGCCAGGGCATCGTTGCGGATTTCTTCCGGCAGTTCGCCCCGGGTGGCCATATCGGAGATCGCAAACTGACCGCCCGACTTGAGCACTCGCATGATCTCGCGGTACGCGATACGCTTGTCCGGCACCAGATTGATCACGCAGTTGGAAATCACCAGATCGAATGAGTTGTCAGGGAAGGGCATCTGCTCGATCTCACCTTTGACAAACTCGACATTGGCATAGCCACCCCGGGCGGCATTGCTCTTTGCTTTCGCCAGCATGTCATCGGTCATGTCGAGCCCTACTACCTTGCCCTGGGGCCCGACTTTCTCAGCCATCAAAAAGACATCGACACCCGCGCCGCTGCCGAGATCGAGCACCTGCCAGCCCGGCTGGACCTCAATTAGCGATGTCGGATTCCCGCATCCCAACCCAAGTTCCGCGCCCTGCGGCAGCTTTGCCAATTCCTGCTCATCATAGCCATGCGCCAGATTGACGATCTCCTGCCCACTACCACAGCCGCAGGAAGACTTGAATGGATCGCAGCAGGAGCCTTCGCCGCGCGCGATCTCGCCATATTTCTCTCTGACGATCTTCTTGATCTCATCATCGCTCCGCATCTTCACTCTTCCTTCTCGAATTGCAGGGGATCGCCGACGCAGCGGCCACCCGCCAGTTTGCCTTTGACCAGACAAAACAGGTTGTCGACCGTCAGTGGTTCCAGGCTCTTGAACGCCTGACCATACTTGCAGCCGATCAGTGCCCCGGAACCGCGCGCCATTGTCTCCAGATGCCAGAAATAATCGCGTGCCAGGGGCTTTTCCGGATTCAGAAACTGCGAGCGGTGCGCTTCAAGGGCGGCGATCCAGCCGCTAAACTGCTCGCTGATATCAACCACAAAGGTCGGCGTCTCATCTGAAGGCATGAAGTAGTGGAAAAGCGCCGGCACCTGATAGGGCTGGCCCGTAGCCTGCAATTTGCCGAAAGTGGCATAGTAACGGGCGTTGACGACGATTTGCCCGCAGGCGAGATGATCGGCGTGCGATTGCCGCATCCCGGTGCCGCCGCGCGGCCAGGGCGCCAGCACCACTTTGGGACGATAGCGGCGCAGCAGCCCCGCTACCAGCGTGCGATGTTCCGGAGTGTCCACCAGCTTGGTGTCGCCGAGATCGAGCCGCTCGAGCAGTTCGGTGCGCATAATCGCCGCACCTTTTTCCGCCTCCGCGGCGCGGACCTGGATGTCGCCACCGCTGCCCATCTCACCCTGAGTCAGGTAGATGATCCCGGTGCGCGCGCCCAGCTCGGCCAGTTTGATCAGTACCCCGCCGCAGCCGACTTC
>JBDRQZ010000108.1:0-6385 GCA_043826025.1 bacterium
GGTGCGTCCAGCCCCTTCTCGCTGTTCGACATGTCCCGTTTACATATGCAGCAGAGTTACAGCCTGAGCTTTTTCTCTTCGGGCGGGCAGAGTGAATCGATCGCGATGTACCTGAATCAGATCGACTATGATCTAACCAAAACGCTCAGATTTTCGATGGGGATTGCCTGGCTGCATCAGCCGCAGGCCACGCTGGGATTTTCGGAGCAGACGATTTCCAATCGGTTGCTTCCCAGTTTCAGTCTCGACTGGCGGCCCTCGGATAAATTTCATCTGCGTGTAGATTACCGGACGCTCTCACCATATTACGGCGGCTACTATTACCGTGATCGCTACTACCAGCCTTACTATGAGCCGACTCCGGAGACGGAGTGGGAGCAGACGGGAAATTAGGATTAATGGTGGCGTGGCAGACATCGGCCACCGGTCCCTGACAAAACAAGATGGCTCGTAAGCGCTCCAGCGCCAATCTCAAATCATATCGCCAGCGGGTCAAGACTGCGCCCAGTCCCGCCGCGAAGCGTCGCTCCGACGCGCTGCTAATACTGGTGTCGCTGGCTGTATTGGCATTTGTGGCCTCCTTTGCGCTGAAGTTCTCTCTGGGCGAAGCCTCGCCGCCGCCCGCACCGCCCACTTATTTGCGCATCCAGGTGCTCAACGGCTGCGGAGTCGGCGGCGCCGCCACGCAGATGGCGGAATATATCAAGCGGAAATCGACGCCGGAATTTGTGCTCGATGTCTACGACGTGTCCAACCATAAGAGCTTCAAACACAGCGAGTCGCAGCTCCTGGTGCGGGAGGCGACTGCCGCTGAGGTCACCGCGGTCGCCGAACTGCTCGGTTTCCCCGAATCGCGGGTAATACAGAAAAAGCTTGACGATAACTTCTTAGATATCAATTTTACGGTGTTGGTGGGTGAAGACTTCGCTACATTCCTTGAAGCCCGATCTCAGCCCTAAACCTCGAACCGGGAAAGGAGAAGCGCTCCCTTTAGTCTGAATGACCGCGCACGAGCTCGCTCGCAAAGCCGCAGACCTCGCCCTTGACAAAAGAGCCTACGATGTCAAGATCCTCGATCTGCGAAGATTATCCTCGGTCTGTGACTTCTTTGTCATTTGCAGTGCAACTGCCGACGTGCAGGTTAAGGCCATTGCCGATCACGTGCGAGACGAGTTAGCTCGCGCCGGCGACAAGTGCTGGCACCGCGAGGGATACGAGAGCCTGCGCTGGGTTCTGCTCGACTTCGTCGATGTCGTCGTGCATGTCTTCAAAAAGGATGTCAGGGAGTTTTACGCGTTGGAAACCTTGTGGGGAGACGCTCCCGCCGAAGAAATCGCCGCCTGAACGCCAAACCCGCCGGCGTCGAATATGGGGCTGCCGGTTGAAATAAATCACCATGAAGATTAAGAGTTTTAGTACAGCGAAAGGATTATTCGGCAATGGATATCAATGAACTGAAATCCAAGACGATAGCCGAACTGCTGAAGATGGCTGAGGAACTGGAAATTCCCGGCGTCTCCGGCTTGCGCAAATCGGAATTGATTTTCAAAGTGCTCGAAGCGAAGACCGAAAAGGATGGTCTGATCTTCGGCGAGGGGGTGCTCGAAATCCTCGATGAGGGTTACGGCTTCCTGCGGAGCGCCGATTACAACTATCTGCCCGGTCCCGATGACATCTATGTTTCCCCCTCGCAGATCAAGCGCTTCGACCTGCGCACCGGCGATATTATCAGCGGTCAGGTGCGGCCGCCGAAGGAATCGGAGCGCTATTTTGCGCTGCTCAAGATCGAGGCAATCAATTTCGAGAGCCCCGAGGTTGCCAAGCATAAGATCATGTTCGACAACCTCACGCCGCTTTACCCGACCGACAAGTTCAAACTGGAGACCAACCCGGAAGAGCTGACGACGCGGGTGATGGATCTGATGACGCCGCTCGGCAAGGGCCAGCGCGCGCTGATTACCTCGCCGCCGAAAGCAGGTAAGACGATTATCCTGCAAAAAATCGCCAATTCGATCACTACCAATCATCCGGAAGTCAAGCTGATCGTGCTGCTGATCGACGAGCGACCCGAAGAGGTCACCGACATGAAGCGTTCGGTCGTTGGCGAGGTGGTTTCCTCGACTTTCGATGAATCGGCGGAACGTCATGTGCAGGTCGCCGAGATGGTGCTGCAGAAGTCGCGCCGGCTGGTGGAGCATGGGCATGATGTGGTGATCCTGCTCGATTCGATTACCCGTCTGGCCCGCGCCCACAACGCAGTCGTGCCCCACTCGGGCAAGATTCTCTCCGGTGGTGTCGATTCCAACGCGCTGCAGCGCCCCAAGCGCTTCTTTGGCTCGGCGCGCAACATCGAGGAGGGCGGCTCGCTGACGATCGTTGGCACGGCCCTCGTGGAGACCGGCTCCCGGATGGATGAAGTCATCTTTGAGGAATTCAAAGGCACCGGTAACTCCGAGCTGGTTCTGGATCGGCGTCTGGCCGACCGCCGGATTTATCCGGCGATGGATATCAATCGCTCAAGCACCAGAAAAGAGGAGTTGCTGATCGAGGAGACGGAGCTGGCGCGAATCTGGATCCTGCGTAAGTTCCTGGCCGATATGAATTCGATTGAGGCGATGGAATTCCTGTTGGATCGGCTGCGTAAGGCTAAGACTAACAAGAAGTTCCTTGAGTCGATGAAAGACTAGCCCCGGCGTGGTAGACGACGCCGGGAACCAGCGGCAAGGGCTGCCTGTTCTAGCAAGTGCAGGACAATCTTGCAGGTTGGTTTCTTGTTAGAGTAAGCCCGATCTGAACGAGGAAATTCGCCTCGCTAGGTCGGGCTTGCCGACTTAAAACAGAGTTCGCGCCCACAAGAAAGGCTTGCCTTCGAGGTCGACCGACTGTATAATGGGTAGTTGTTTTTGAACGGATTGAGTGGGAGACACTGACTAGTGAAAGAAAAGATTCATCCCAAGTATGAAACCGTGACGATTCGGTGTGCTTGTGGCAATGAGTTCCAAACTCGTTCTACCTATTCCGGCACGCTGAATGTGGAAATCTGCTCGAACTGCCACCCCTTCTATACCGGCAAGCAGAAGCTCGTCGATACTGCCGGTCGGGTAGACCGTTTCCGTCGCAAATATAATCTGGTCGACAAGCAGGCGGAAGCGACCGAAGAGAAGTAGCAACGGCAACCGCAAAGCATCGGCGCAGATGTCGGGCAACGAACTTCCCGATTCCTGCGCCTTTTTTAAGGTGATATCATGTCAGACTTCCAGGTAGGCGGTCAGGCGGTCATTGAAGGTGTAATGATTCGCTCCGCGACCCATGTCGCCACCGCAGTGCGAAAACCGGACGACAGCATTCTGGTCAAAACGACCCCATACCTGCCGCTGATCAAACGCTATCGCTTTCTGAATATTCCAGTCCTGCGGGGCTTTCTGGCACTGTTCGAAATGCTTTTCATCGGTGTCGGTAGTCTGAATTTCTCCGCCGAGATCGCCGCGCAGGAAGCCGACAAAGAAGCCGGCGGCAATGGTGAAGGCAAGAAACCGAATGCACTCCTCATGGGGCTGACGATGCTGGTGGCGCTGGCACTGGCCGTCGGGCTATTCTTTTTCCTGCCACTTTGGGTGTCCTCGCTGTTTGGCATCGCCAAAGAAGCTTTGCTGTTTAATCTTGTCGCCGGAATCATCAGGTTGAGCCTGTTTGTCGGCTATGTTTGGTTTATCTCCCGCTTCCGCGACATCGGCCGCATCTTCCAGTATCATGGCGCCGAGCACAAGTCGATCTATGCTTGGGAGAACAAAGAAGACTTGACGGTTGGCAATGCCGTAAAATACACGACTCTGCACCCGCGCTGCGGCACTTCATTTGTGATGATTGTCGCGATCGCCGCGATTCTGACTTTTGCCATCGCCGATACGATCTTCCAGTGGATAACCGGCGCGCCGCCGTCGCTTTTGACCCGCTTCGCAGTGCACTTCTCGCTGTTACCGCTGGTCTCGGGGCTTTCCTATGAATTACTGAAGCTGTCAGCCAAGAAAGTGGACAATGCGGCAGTCAAGCTGATGATCAAGCCGGGGCTCTGGTTACAGTTGATTACCACTAAGGAGCCGACTGAATCCCAACTCGAAGTCGCTCTGGTCGCGGTGCGCGCCTCGCTGGGATTGCAGCAGCAGGTGGAGGTGCATGAATTCGCCGATGCTTAAGCTGCTGGAGAGCGCCGAAGAAAGAGCGAACAAACTGGCTACCGATCTCTCCGACCCCAAAATCATTTCCGACCACCGCAAGTTCACGAAACTCTCGCGCGAACATAAAGACCTGACCGAAATCGTCGAGGTCGGTGCCAGATATCGCAAACTGCTTAAGGCAATCGAAGAGGCGCGCCAGTTGCGAGAGGAATCGGATGATCCGGAGATGCTGGAACTGGCTCGCCAGGAACAGGAAGAGAGCGAGAGCGCCGCAGAAGACACGGAAAACGAACTCAAGTTGCTCCTGACGCCGCGTGACCCCAACGACAGCCGCGATGTCATTATGGAAATCCGCGCCGGCACCGGCGGTGAGGAAGCGGGGCTGTTCGGCGGCGATCTCTACCGTATGTACCGCAAGTATGCCGAGGAACATGGTTTCAAAGTCGAGGTGCTCAATACTAATGCTACGGGAGTTGGTGGCTTCAAGGAAATCATCATCTCGATCAGCGGGTCGGACGCGTACTCCCTGCTCAAGTTCGAGTCGGGAGTGCATCGGGTGCAACGGGTGCCGGTAACTGAATCATCGGGGCGGATTCACACTTCGGCAGCCTCGGTGGCGGTGCTGCCGGAAGCTGATGAAGTCGATGTCCAGATCGACCCCAATGAGATCCGTGTTGATGTTTACCGCTCTTCCGGACCGGGCGGGCAGTCGGTCAACACCACCGATTCGGCGGTTCGCATCACTCATCTGCCGACCGGAATCGTGGTCTCCTGCCAGGATGAAAAATCACAGCTCAAGAACAAGAACAAAGCGATGAAAGTCCTGCGCGCCCGGCTGCTCGACAAAGCACAGGAAGAACAGGCGGCGGAGATCGCTTCGGTACGCAAGTTGATGGTCGGCAGCGGCGACCGTTCGGCTAAAATCAGGACCTATAATTTCCCACAGGGGCGAGTGACCGACCACCGCATCAATCTGACCCTCTACAAACTTGACGCAATCCTTGCCGGTGAACTCGACGAGTTAATCGGCGCGCTGCAAAATCATGAGCAGGAAGAACGGCTCAGAGAATTCGGAGACCTGGCGGAGGCCAAGTGAGGGTTGCGCGGGTAGTCGCTGCTTTTCTGTTCACCCTGGGACTCTTCTGGCTCGCGCCGCCGCAATTGCGGCTAACTGAACCCTCAGACTTTCTCGACGCTACGCTCGCTGAATTCCTCTTCGACCATCAAACCGTCAACCGCGCGCCCGCCGGGGAAGCGCCTCTCCTATCTGCCCGCGTGACCACGCCGCGCGACACCTCAGAGTTTGCAGTAGTTGTCCGCTATCGCTGCGGCAATGATGAGACCTGGCAGGAGTCACCGATGCCGCGCGTGGCCGGGAGTTTCGATCTGCACAGTGCAAGCCTGCCGGCGGAACCCAAAGGCGAATTCTGCAATTATCATCTCGAATTGCGCGAGGCTAACGGCACGCTGTTGGCGCGTTTGCCGGAAGAACCGGCGAATGAGATTCAGTTGGCATTTGTGGGCGAGGTGCCGATCTGGCTGCGGGCCGTGCGCATTGGCTCGCTCTTTCTGGGCACAATGTTCGCCTGGATCTCGCTGTTCAATGCGCTGGCCTTGCGGCGCCCACAGGTGCGCCTGCCCCGTCTGGCAAATCGAGTAGTCGTAACCGCTATTCTGCTGCCAGTGGGCGGGATTTTCGCCAGTGCGGCGGTGACCTATGCGGCACGCGGCTACTATTGGGATGGCTGGCCGCTGGGCGACAATCCGGAGCAGACCGCCTGGCTGATTGCCTCGGCCTACTGGTTTGGTTTGACTTTGCTGATGTTGAATAATATCTTCGCTCTCAAGTCGGGCAAGCGCAAGATCATGGCCGGTGTGCTGACTCTCGCAGTTGTTGTCGGTTTTGTGCTGGTGCTGATCGCCTACTTGACCGGCGCTTAAGCAGATGAGTCTAGCAACCAAAGATATACAGTTTATCGCCGATCTGGTACTGCTGCGCGCCAAAGAGCGTTGCCAGTATGTTGATTTTCGTTTCGAGGAAATCGAATCGGAGGGCTTGAGCAGCGACTCCGGCACACTGGCGCCGGTCGAAAAGTCGACTTCAATCGGCTATGCCGTGCGGGTGCTCAAAGACGGCGCCTGGGGATTTGCCGCCTCCTGTGTGATGGACCTGGGTGAATATGAGCGCATTGTCGACACCGCGATTGCGA
>JBDRQZ010000109.1:0-2448 GCA_043826025.1 bacterium
TCCTCTTTCTCGAACACGCAGCAGAGCACAACCTCGACCACATTGCAGAATAGCGATGTGTTCATCGCTGGTGCGAGCCTGGAGAGCGGCAAAGATTATCTGATTCTCTATTCTGCCTCCTATGGCGGTTCCGGCACTTCGACTGTGCCTCAAGTGGCGGTAAGTTACGGCGGCACCATCATTGCCAATGGCGCCGATGAAGGTTCCTCGTCCGGCTCGCCAGAGGCGATGCGGGATGGGTCACTGCACGGTTACTACTACCTGACCGCCGATGGCAACTCCGATCTGCGGATTCAATGGAGCACGCTCTCGGGTGGTGGCACCTCATACATCAAAGGCAAGTCGCTGATCGCGATTCCGCTGGAGACGCTGGTCGAAGGTCAGGACTATTGGTATGTGCAGCAGAATGGTGCGGCCGCCGAAGTCTCGACTACCTCCGCGTTTACTGATCTGCTGACCACTACGGCCAACTTGCCGGAGAGTGGTGATTACCTGGTGCTGATGAGCGCCGAGGGCTGGACGCCATCGGGCTCAACAAGTGATGGTGAGCAATTCCGAGCAGTCGTAAATTCCACGGCACAGAAAGCGGCGATGGCGAAGGAGTGGGAAGATAACAACGCGCGGCGATCCTTCTCCTATGCCCGAGTTCACAATCTCAGCGCGGGGAATAACAGCTTTGCGATTGAGGTCGGCTCGGCACAGGGGACTAACAGCAAGTCATTCGGCCGCGGGCGTATCATAATCGTGCGCGCCGGGGCATTTGATCAGGTTGTTTCCAGCAGCCAGAATTCAGATTTCTCTACAACTGCCAATTACCCGACCTACGACAATTTTGTTTCGCAAAGCTATACCCCGAATCAGCAGGAATATGTGGTAGTCATCGGCAACACCTGGAGCAACCAGGGAACCAATGCCCGCAGTGTTGTTTCACGCCTGTCAAATACTACCGATGCCAGTTACTTCTCAGATTTCATCGCCGACGACTCAAAAGATATAAATGTCGACCGGGCGATGCTGTCAGTTTTCGGCGCTGAAGAGATTTCCAGCTCCAAAAGCTACGCGCTGCAGGTCTCAGGCGAGTCGTCCTATACAACCGCGCATCATTTCCAGTACGGCGATTTGATTGTCTGGAGTATGACCGAATCCTCCGCTGCCAACCGGCTGCCGGTACTGGAACCGATCGGCCCGCAAAGCGTGAGCGAAACCGAGAACTTGAATTTTCTCGTCAGCGCCAGCGATTATGAATCGACACCGGAGTTGACCACCTCGACGCTGCCCTTCGGTGCCTCATTTGTGGACCACAACGATGGCACGGGTACGTTCGATTGGACTCCCGATGCTACGCAGGCCGGGCTCTACAATGTGACTTTCTATGCCACCGACGACTCGGCGGCGGTGGACTCTGAGAGTGTGGAGATCACGGTATTTCAGGGCGGCCCCGGTGTGATCGCCAGGATCGGCAACTGGACTACGGGACTCACCCACACGGTGCCGGCGGGGGACAATCGCCTGTTGATCTTTGCGGTCGGCTATGAGGATGGCACGGTTTCCGATCCGGTGGCAGCGGTGAGCTATGGCGGTCAGGCTCTGACCCGCGCCGGCGGTGATGTCGCCGGGACGACGTTCTGGGGTCGGGCCGAGCTGTGGTATCTTAAAGAGGCAGGTATTCAGGCGGCTTCGAGCAACACCTTTAGTGTGACCTGGGGCAGCAGTACGCCGACGGATCCGATGTATGGCGCGGCAACCTACGCCAATGTCAGTCAGACAAGCCCGATCTACGATATCGACAGCAACTCCACCGATGCCGCCACGCCGAATCCGCTGACTGTCAGTATCGATGTCGCGGCCTATGGGGTGGCGGTGGGCAACTGGTTTTCAGGAAACAATGGCTCCTACACCTGGAACAATGGTTGGAGCGAGGCATTCGATCAGACCTCGGGCAGTACATGTACCATGTCGGCTGCCGACCATGCCGAGACAGCCGCCGGTACGGTGACCGCCAGCGCAACTCATAGCGGACCAAACCGTCAAGCGGCAGTGGCACTGTCACTGGCGCCGGCAAATGCACCGCCGACGATCACGGTGCCGGGTGCGCAGTCAGTGGCTGAAGGCGACAATCTCAACTTCGGAGTCTCAGGCACTGATCTCGACGGCGACAGCCTGATCTTGACTGCTGAGAACTTACCGACGAATGCGACTTTTGCAGATAACTATGATGGCACCGGCACCGTCGACTTCAATCCCGACTTTGGGCAGGCGGGCATCTACAATGTGACCTTTATCGTTACCGATGGCGTCGACTCCGATACCGACCAGGTGCAGATCACGGTGACCGATATCAATCAGGCGCCGGTGATAACGGTGCCGGGTGCGCAGTCAGTGGCTGAAGGCGACAATCTCAACTTCGGCGTGAGTGGTACCGATCTGGATGGCGACAGCCTGATCTTG
>JBDRQZ010000110.1:0-16875 GCA_043826025.1 bacterium
TCTCGCCTGGTCCGTCAATTACTGAAGGAGCGGCCCGCCACCAAGGGGTCGCGCCCGCTAGCTCTGCCTGCCCCTTCAGCTCAAGCTCTATCCAGAAATGTCTTGCTCGGCCGGCTAACCGCAGCTAAGTTGCCCCAGAGCAATTGTTAGCTGCGGGTGTAGTTCAGCGGTAGAACGTCAGCTTCCCAAGCTGAATGTCGAGGGTTCGACTCCCTTCACCCGCTATTTTTTTTCCCGGCGCTTCGGCGTCGGCTGCAAGCTGCGAGGAATCGATGTCACTGCCGGTTGTCGCCATCATCGGCCGCCCCAATGTCGGCAAGTCTACCCTCTTCAATGCGCTGATTAAGCGCCGGATAGCGATTACCGACGATCAGCCCGGGGTTACCCGCGACCGCCATTATCACAAGGTCGACTGGCTCGAACGGACTTTTATGCTGATCGATACCGGCGGCTTCTTACCGCGCTCGGCAGATGAGATCGATAAGAATGTGCGCCGGCAGGCGGAGGTCGCGATCGAGGAAGCCGACCTCCTGGTATTCCTGGTCGATGCCCGTGTGGGGCCGGCAGATATTGATCTGGATATCGCTCGTCAGCTTCAGCGCGGCGGCAAGCCGACGCTGCTGGTAGTCAATAAGGCCGATAACGACAATCTGGAACTTGAAGCCAGCACTTTCTACAGCCTCGGCCTGGGTGAGCCATTTCCAATCTCGGCGCTGGGTCGGCGGCACCTCGGCGATCTGCTCGACAGTATTCTGGAGAAGATCCCCGAGACTCCGGCGGATGAGGAGGTTGGCGAAGCCATCAGCGTCGCCGTGATCGGGCGACCCAATGTTGGCAAGTCTTCGTTGGTCAACAAGCTCCTGGGTGATGACCGCCTGATTGTTTCCGATCAGCCCGGCACCACACGCGATTCGATCGATACCTGGGTCGAGTATGAAAATCAGAAATACCTGTTAATCGATACGGCTGGGCTACGGCGCAAAGCCAGGGTCCGCGACCAACTGGAATTTCTGACCACTCTGCGGACCCAGCGGGCTCTACAGCGTGCCGAGATAGCGGCGGTGCTCGTTGAGGCGCCGGTGGGGATTACCGGCCAGGACGTGAAGATTATCGAGCAGGCTGCCGACGAGCGCAAGGGAGTAATCGTTGTTGTCAATAAATGGGATCTGGTGGAGAAGGACACGCACTCAGTTGATGAGTTCACTCGACATTATCGCCGGGAAGTGCCCTCATTGTCCTATATTCCTTTGCTGTTTATCTCCGCCACAACCGGTCAGCGGGTCAGCCGCCTGCTGGAGGCTGCCGCTGCGGTGAGCGCCGAACGCAAGAAACGAATTCCAACCGCCGAACTGAATAAATGGTTGGGGGATACCCTCGCCAAACGCACCCCGCCAGCGCGACAGGGACGGTTCATTAAGTTCTTTTATATCTCTCAGGCCGATTCCGCACCGCCGACTTTCGTCTTTGTGGTCAACTATCCTAAGCTGCTCGACAAAGCCTATCTGCGTTATCTTGAAAATCAACTGCGCGAGCGCTTCGGTTTTGAGGGCGTCTCGCTGCGGCTGAAGTTCAATGAACGGGAACGCCGCAAGCGTTAGCGCCGACAAAATCACTCATAACTTCTGGTTCGGGGAAACCCTGCCCGGCCAGAGCAGTATATGAGGGTGAGATTGTTGTTGACTGGAGTGTCGACTACCGGCAACTTCTGCCAGAGAAGGAAGGGATACCTGTGATGAAATCGATTTCGCTAACACTGTTGTTGATCATTGTGTTGCTGGCCGCCGCACCGACGCAGGCACAACTACTTGGACACTTGCGGCCGGCGGAAACCCTGGGAATGGGCAGCCTCAAGCTTGGCACGGCGATGGGTGTCTTTGAGGATGCTTTTACGCTCACGGGACGGGTCCAGTATGGACTGGCGTCGATAGTTGACCTGACCGTGGATGTCGGCTTGCTCGACTTCGAAAACTCCGATGATCCGGAGCTGCTTTTGGGCGCGGGGATTCAGTTTCAGACCCTGCAGTACAATCTTGGCAATCCGCTCGACATGACTTTCGGTTTTTTCACCGAGTACTATCAGTTGGATGTCGGCCCCTTTTCTGATTATTCCGATCTGGCGCTGGGCTTGAGCGTGGCGGCCAGTCGACCGATCAATTTCCCCTCCGGTCTCGAGGTGGTTCCTTATGGCGAGGCTAATATTCGTATCGACCGCGTCGACCGTGGGAGCCGCTCCGACAGCGACTTCAATCTCGGGCTCAACCTGGGTGCGGCCTTGCCGCTCAGCGGCACCACACAGTTCGTCGCCGAAGCGCAACTAGACGATCAATTCGGTGTCCTGGTGGCACTTAATTTCCTGATGTGGTAGGCGACGCTTGGGCTCGCACGACCGGACATACTCATTGTGAATTGGCTCGACGCGGCGCTTTTAGGACTTGTGCAGGGGGCTAGCGAGTTCCTGCCGATCTCATCCTCCGGGCACTTGGTCATTGCACAGGGGCTGATGGGGGTCGATGGCACCAATATCTATCTTGAAGTGGCTCTGCATCTGGGCACTTTGTTGGCGGTAGTCGCTTATTTCCGGCGCGATCTGCTTGACCTGATCGGCGGCACGCTTGGCTATCTGCTGGGCAAACGCGAGGCAGAGAATACCGCCCAGTTCAAGCTCTGTATCTTACTGATTCTGGGGACAATACCGGTCGCAATCGGGGGGCTGCTGCTCAAGGACTTTTTTGAGAGTGCGTTTGAGGCGCCGCAGTTGACCGGTGTGATGCTGCTCGTGACTGCTGCCGTTTTGCTTGGGACTAGATTCGTCAAGACTCCGAACGGCGGGCTCTCCCCGCTCAAGGCTTTGCTGATCGGCGCGGCACAACTGGTCTCGGTGATGCCTGGCATTTCGCGGAGCGGCTCGACCATTGCCGCCGCTCTCTATCTGAAAGTTGAGCCGCTACGCGCTGCGCGTTTTTCATTCCTGCTCTCGATTCCGGCGGTGACCGCCGCTTTTGTTTTGAAGCTTAAGGATTTTCTGGAGCATCCGGTCGCCGTCAGCGAGCTGACTTCCTATGCGGTAGGAGCAGTGGTCGCCTTCACGGTCGGAATGATCGCGCTGCACTACTTGCTCAGGCTGATTGCCTCACACCGCTTCCACCTGTTCGGCTGGTGGTGTCTGGCGGCGGGAGTCTTCACCATTGTCTACTTCAAGTAGCCACCGCGTCCTGCTAATCCGCCTTAGTTCGCTGGGGGATATCATCCTCACCGAACCAGTGGTGCGGCTCCTGAAGGAGAAACTCGGTGCTGAGGTCACCTATGTTACTAAAGAGCAATTCCTCCCGGTTCTGGAGTTGATCCCCAATATCGATAGGGCAATCGACCTGCCGACCGATCAGCGCGCCACCGAAGCACTCCAGCAACTCGCGCAGCAGGGTTTTACCGAAGTTGTCGATTTGCAGCGCAATTGGCGCAGCCGGGCAGCGCGACACAAGGCTGGCGGCGACACGCATCTGGCGTGCAAAGAGTGGTGGCGTCGAACCGCCGCCGTACGCTTCAAGCGGCTGCATACTCGACCCCATCACGCGGTCGAACGCTATCTGACGGCCTTGCGACATCATGGTATCGCGCCGACGCAGATTGCGCCTCGGCTGCAACTGCCGGACAAGTATCGGGAATGGTGGGAGAAAGAGCGTCCGGCTGAGCTTCGGGAAGACTCATACTACGTGATCGGCGCCGGTGCAGCTCATGCGACCAAACGCGCACCGCTCGAACTGTGGTGCGAACTCGACAAAGTGATTCGGGACCGCTACCACGCGCGTCCGCTGTTGCTGGGAGCACCGACAGAGCGTGACACTCTGGCGGGATTCGCCGATGGCCTCCGGGTTCCCGAACAGCTTGTAATCACCGAATCGCCGGTCGGCCGCGCCGCCGCGATGATCGACGGTGCGCAATTCGTGATCTCCAACGATTCCGGTCTGGGACACCTCGCCGCCGGTCTGGGCAAGCCGATCCTGGCACTCTTCGGCCCGACGCATCCCGTGCTGGGATTTGCGCCCCTGGGCGATAACGCCGACTACTACACGATCAACGAATTTTGCTCGCCCTGCAGCCGCCATGGCAAGCGACCCTGTTTTCGCGAAGAGCGCTTCTGCTTCACGAAGATGGGCACTGAGGTGATTGTCGGCAAACTGGATCGGCTGATTGCTGGTTGACTTGTCCTCTTCGCCGTTCTATCCTGAAAGCATGAAGCAACCCGCCATCTTTTTCGATCGTGACGGCACCCTGATCGTCGACAAGTACTATCTTAACGACCCCGAGCAGGTGGAGCTGATCCCTGGAGCCTTAGAGGCGCTGAAACTGGCGCGCAAGCTTGGCTTCCAGCTTTTCGTTGTCTCCAATCAGTCCGGTATCGCTCGCGGAATCAGCACTGAAGAGCAGGTGAGAGCGGTCAATGAGCGGATTGTTGCGCTGCTGGCGAGTGAGGGGATCGAGTTGGATGGTCTCGCCTACTGCCCCCACCATCCCGACGATGAACCGGCCTGCAACTGCCGCAAACCGGCCCGGGGCATGGTCGATCAATTCCTCAAGTCATTCGAACTGGAGTTGAAACGCTCTTATGTGATCGGGGACAGCAAAGCCGATATCGGACTCGGCCACAATATCGGCGCAACTTCGATTCTGGTGCAGACCGGATATGAGCAGCTGCAGAGGGAGCATTTCAGCGACAGCAGGCGCCCGGATCATATCGCCGCTGATATTCTGGCGGCAGTCAAGTGGATTGCTGAGTATGAGCGCGAGTAAAGAGGCCCGGCACTATCAGACATTGCCGAATGGCAAACTGGAGTGTCTGCTCTGCCCGGTGGGCTGCAAGCTGAAAGAGGGGCAGAGCGGCATCTGTTTTGGCCGCACAGTGCGCGACGGCAAGCTCTGGGCCGACAATTATGGCCAGACAGTCTCGCTGGCGCTCGATCCGATCGAGAAGAAGCCCCTCTATCATTTCTATCCCGGTTCGCAGATTCTCTCGGTCGGTCCCAATGGCTGCAATCTCCGTTGTGACAACTGTCAGAACTGGCAGATCTCGCAGATCGAACAGCCGACCCGCTATATTCCGCCGGAAGAGTTGGTCTCCGCAGCCAAACGGGCGAACTCAATAGGTATCGCCTATACCTACTCTGAGCCTCTGATCTGGTGGGAATATATTCTCGACACGGCGCAGCTAGCCCGTCAAGCGGGTTTGAAAACGGTGCTGGTCAGCAACGGCTACATCAATGAAGCACCCTGGCGGGAGTTGGTGACTCTGGTCGACGCCATGAATATCGATATCAAGTCGATGCAGCCCGAATTCTATCGCAAGGTCTGCAAGAGTTCACTTCCCGAAGTGCTGCGCACTGCCGAGATCGCTGCCGAGGCCGGTGTCGCGCTCGAACTGACCAACCTCGTAATCACCGGTCTCAATGATAGCGAGGATGATTTCGACAAGCTGGCCGATTGGATTGCCGGTGTCGACCGCAAGATTCCGCTGCATTTTTCCCGCTACTTCCCGCATCACAAAATGGATCACCCGGCGACACCGACCCGTACCCTGAAGGTCGCACACCTGACGGCAATAGAGAAGCTCGACTATGTCTATCTCGGCAATGTCAATCTCGACGGTGTTTGTGACACTTACTGTCCCGGCTGCGGGGCGTTACTCGTGAGGCGGTCCGGCTACCAGACTGAGGTCTGTGGTATTGCCAGCGACAAGTGCGCCAAGTGCCGCCGGACAGTGGATATGGTGCTGTGATATGGATATTGTGAATCTGAAAGACTGCGAGCGCTTTATCACCAAGGATGGCAGCTCGATCCGTGAATTGCTCTCGCCGCGTAACTCACGGCTCAAGCGGCAGTCGCTGGCGGAGGCGACCGTGCCGCCCGGCGGCTCGACCACCGAGCATATTCACCGCGAATCTGAGGAGATCTATTACATCCTCTCTGGCGTGGGCGAAATGCGAATCCTTGACGAGACCGCCCAGGTTGGTGTCGGCGACGCGATCGTGCTGCCGCCCGGCACCAGGCACCAGATTGTCAATACGGGCGACAAAGACCTGGTATTCCTCTGCATCTGCGTGCCTGCCTATACGCATGAAGACACGATCTTGAGTGAGTGACGAGGGAATGCCCGTAGGGCTTATTTCTTCCGGCTGCCCTTGAATTGATCGGCGAGGCAGTTGAAGGCGCTGAAGAAATCCCGCATACCGGCTTCTAAGCCCTCCTCATTGAGCGAATAGATGACCTGCTGACCGCGGCGCCGGGAGTTGACCAAGCCCGCCTGCTTGAGCTGAATCAGGTGCCGCGAGATTGTCGGCTGGGAGAGGCTGAAGAACTCGACGATCTCCGAAACTGTGCGCGCCTTGCCATTGAGCAACAGCAAGATAGTCAGCCGGGTCTCATCGGCAAGAGCCTTAAAAATCAGCGCGTATGTAGCGGCATCCGGTTTCTGCATAAAGAACTCTTCAGCTTAACTGATAAACGCATGATCGCCGAGAATCCGAAAAGAGTCAAGTTAAAGATTCCTCGCCCGAATCACATCCGCAAAGCTTGACAGTTGCGCTCGGACACTCTACTTTCTTAAGCAGTTGAGTTTACCGCCACGGCCAAATCCAGTGGCGGATTTCTACGGAGGTTGAGGAATAATGCCGAATATATCGTTACGCGGCAGCCAGATGCCGGAGTCTCCGATTCGCAAGCTGGCGCCTTATGCGGAAGCTGCCAAAAGGAATGGCCGGATTATCTATCACCTGAATATCGGTCAACCCGATATCGAGACCCCGGAAGTCGCGATGCGGGCGGTGAAGAACACCGACATTAAGGTCGTGGCCTACACTCATTCGGCGGGGATCGAATCCTACCGCCGGCGGCTGGTTGACTACTATCAGCGCTTTGGGATCGACATCGATTTCACCGACATTCTGGTCACCACCGGCGGCTCCGAGGCGCTGCTCTTCGCGTTTCAAGCCTGCCTTGATGTCGGCGACGAGGTCATCATCCCGGAGCCCTTTTATGCCAACTACAATGGCTTTGCGGCCAGCGCCGGGGTCAAGGTCAAGCCGATTACCGCGAAGATCGAGAACGAATTCGCGCTGCCGCCGATTGCCGAATTCGAGAAACTGATCGGGCCGAAAACCAGAGCGATCATCATCAACAATCCCAATAATCCGACCGGCTATGTCTATTCTCGTAACGAGCTTGAGACTCTGCGCGATATCATCGCCAAACATGATCTCTACCTGATCGCCGATGAGGTCTACAAGGAGTTCTGTTACGATGGCAAAGAGTTCTACTCGACGATGCACCTTAAGGGGATCGAGCGGAATGTTATCATGGTCGACTCGATCTCCAAACGCTCTAGCTCTTGCGGCGCGCGCATCGGCTCGCTGGTGTCGCGCAACCAGGAGGTCATCGCCACGGTGCTGAAATTCGCCCAGGCCCGCCTGAGCCCGCCGACGTTCGGGCAGATCGCCGGCGAAGCGGCAATCGCTACGCCGCAGAGCTATTTTGATCAGGTGATGACCGACTATGTCAGGCGGCGGGATACAGTGGTCGACGCGCTGGCCGGCGTCCCCGGGGTGGTTTGTCCGCGACCGAGCGGTGCGTTTTATGTCGCCGCCCGTCTCCCGATTGACAACGCCGACAAGTTTTGCCAGTGGTTGCTGGAAGATTTCCAGTATGAAAATCAGACCGTGATGTTGGCGCCTCTGACCGGCTTCTATGCGACCCCGGGGCTGGGCCAGGATGAGGTGCGGATCGGCTATGTGCTCAATGTTGAGGCGCTGGATAAGGCAATGATCTGTCTTAAAGAGGCACTGAAGGCCTATCCGGGCCGTACTAATTGATATATGGCCAAAAGAGCATATATCGGCATCGATCTGGGCGGCACTACGATCCAATATGGTTTGCTGATCGCCGGGCAGGACAAACCGATCCATTGCTCCAGCTTTCATACTGAAAAAGGACGGCTGGCGATCCTCGAGCAGTTCGCGCAGATAGTAACGGGGCTCGGGGTCAAGGCGCGCCAACTGGGTTGTCGGCTCGCCGGCGCGGGGGTGGGCAGCGCCGGAATCGTCAATCCTGAATCGGGTCGAATTGTGGGTCGCTCTCCAAACATTCCAGGCTGGGAAGGCACCGAGGTCAAACGTGAGCTGGAAGCTCGCACCGGGGTGCAGACCTGGGTCGACAATGATGCCAATGTCATGGCATTGGCTGAGCATCGGCTGGGCGCGGGCCGGGGATTCTCCTCCGGACTCTACATCACGGTCGGAACAGGCATTGGCTCCGGAATCGTGTTGGATGGTCGCCTCTGGCGGGGCGCAGCGTTCGCCGGCGCTGAAATGGGACACATGATTATCGCTAAGGAGGGGAGAGCCTGCGGCTGCGGCAAGCGGGGTTGTCTCGAAGTCTACGCCAGCGCTGGAGCGTTTGTCCGCTACTATGACAAATCGCTGCCGCAATCCTCACCGGTCAAGGAGATTTTCGGGCGGGCGCGGCAAGGCGACTCCGTCGCCCAAGCGGCCATCCATCAGGCAGCCGGCTATCTTGCCTGCGGCATCGGCTCGGTGCTGGAACTCCTCAATCCGGAAATCGTGGTGATCGGCGGCGGGATTTCAGCCGGCACTGGCTATCTGGCCGAGGTGCGGCGCTGCCTGCCGGCGTACGTAACCAGACCGGCACTGCAATCAGTGAAACTGCGGAAGGCGAAACTCGGCAATCGCGCGGGCCTGATCGGCGCGGCTTTGTTGGCGAGCGAAACCTAAAGATACAATAGTGCACATATACGCATTAGTATAATGGCGCATAGCGCCTCTTTAGTGTTACAGACCCCGGATCGACCAGTAGCAGCGCAAAAAAGTAGTGGGGCCGGGAGATAATCGCTTGCGCCTGCTTCGGCGCATAGCTTATATTCGCCCAAACTAATGGGTTCTCAAGGTATTTGGAGGCTTTCTGAATGCATAGGCTGTTATTACTTACACTCTTAGCGCTGATGGTGGCGGCACCGCTCGCGCTGGTGGCACAGGATGAGACGGAAACCGCTGAATCGGCGGTAGCCGCCGAAGAGGCTGCAATGTCTGATTCAGGCGGCATGGAGACCGAACTGGCCGACACCACGCCGTTGGTGCGCAATGCCTATTTCACCGTGCCCAACGACGCCTGGAATTTCTATTCGCTGGCCGCGTTGGCGCCACTGAACAGCACCTATCTCCAGGCAACCGGCATCGACGGTTATGTGCTGATCGCTCCCGATTCACTTCCTGATAGCTTGGTCCTGAGAGCGGAATTCGATCTCGCCAAGCTCAGCACCGGCCAGCAGGGGCTAGACACAGTTTTCTTCAACAAGGACTTCCTGAAGCTGGACTCGGGGACCGTGGTCGCGATCAACTTGCTGAAGGTCACTCAGAGCGACGATTATCTGCTGATCAATGAGGTTACCCGCCAGGTTACGGCGACAGCCGAGTTGAGCCTCGGCGGCATCACCGATACCGTAGTAACGACCATGGGGATCACTTATCTAGCGCAGAATGAGGTCACGGCAAGGAAAATGAGTGGCAATCTCCTGCATGTCGTAGGTGATTTCGGCTTCAAGTTGTCCGATTTCGGGATCAATATCCCGCGACCGGCCTTGTTGCGGCTCCCGGACCGGATGCAGATTCACTTTGATTTCTTCGCAACTTCCGAATCTCCCGGCGAGGTTTCGGCGACTACTGAATAATGCGCATACTTGCATATAGAGCGGCCCCCTGAACGGGGCCGCTTTTTTTGTGCCTAGTTGTCGAATCCGGCCTCTGGAAATGGCGCAGTGATTACAATTCGTATATGTGTATCTTACTATATATAAGAAATTCGCGGCTATTTCTACCCTGTTCGCACCGGTTGAGCGTGTGCGCACAGGGGCCAGGTGTAACCAGATGAGGCGATCTCACTGCATCCTGTGGCGGTCATTCTAGCTAGACTGCGAGGCCAGGCTGGCTGAGCCTCGGCCGGCGTTGCATATTCGAAAATCCTTGCTGAGAGCCTGTAGAGGGGCCACTGTTGAGAAAAAGCGCGGCCGCAGGCGGAAAAACCCTTGACAAAAAGAGGGGATGGGTTAAATTAGAAACGTCTAGGGTCATCTGTCGTACAGCGTACTTGTTCAAGAATTCTTTTTCTACCGAGATCCATTGTTCTACCTGCGGGTAGTGCACCCTAATCAGAAAATATAACGTACCGACACGTTTCGTGTCGCGCACCTTGTTTTGCTAACCCCCATTAGGTTAGTGGAATCATTCTGTTGCGGTTTTCGGACCTTTGTCGTCCCGAACAGTCGGCAAAGAGCAATAAAAGTTCGAAGACCGGTGTTATGCGAATTTTAGAGGAGCATAAGGAGCAAAGTAATGAGGAAACAATATTTATCCTTCTTCTCTTTGCTGATTTCTGCGATGCTTCTGTTCCCGTTAGGCTCATTGTTTGCGGACGTTACGGTAACCTTCCAGGATGCCGCTTTCCCGTATAATACTTCTGGCAACGTAATCACGGTGAACGTCACGACGGATGAAAACATCCAGGCGTTCGATCTGTTGGCGCAGGTCACGTCGACAGTTACCGGAGCATTCGGCGAAGTCACCAATGTGACGTTAACCGGTATTCCGGACGGTGATTTTGATTTAACCCAGGCTCCCATCTATCGGATGTGGGGTTTCGATCCGGGTAATCTCATGCAGATGCCGGTTGGCGATTATACGTTTGAACTTGAGGTAACCACTAACTGCGAGATCGGTGAGTTCACGGTCGGTTGCTACGACGGTTGGATTGTCGATAACGACGCCATTCCGCCGGTTATTGCCAACACGATGTTCGTGGATCCCGATGCCGCGGCAGCGAATCACACCTGCGTGACTGGTACCTATACCAACTTTAACACCGCGCCGGAGATCACGAATTGTCCGGCGGCGGCGGTCTTCAACGCGTGCGATCAAATCTCCTACGATTTCAACGCCACCGATGTTGACATTCCTTGCACGGCCCAGAATCTTACCTGGACCATCGAGGGTGGCAGCGCCGGCGGTAGCATCGACGATGAGACCGGTCAGTACTTCTGGGATCCCCCGGCAGTCGCTGATGTTTGTGGTATGTACGACCTGCTTGTGCGTGTGACCGACGAGTGGGGTGCCTTCGATGAGTGCGAGTGGATTATCACCCTCGAGACCGACGCTCCGATGTTTACAGCTTGCCCGGTTGACGGGTCTGAGCTGTTCATCTATTGGGGTTGGACTGCCGATGGTGATGTCGACGCGATGGACCCTGATGCCTGCCCGCTGGCGCTGGATTACCAGCTTGTCAGCTTCTCCGGCCCGGGAACCTTTACGGTTGATCCGGGAACCGGCGTTTGGGACTGGCCGACGGTCTTTGGCGACGATGCCTATCTGGGCGACTTCGATGTCCAGATTAGCGTTTGGGACGGCTGCGAGTATGCATACTGCTCGTTCCAGATCCATGTAGCACCGACCTTCCAGGTTAGAGTTGAGAAGCTCCACAAGCAGATTCAGGGTCACTATTCCTATGTGAATATCTACCTGGATCATTGGACCGAAGGCTTCGGCGGTTTCGACTTCCTGTTTGCCTACGATGCCTCGGCTCTGACCTTTGTGAGTGCCGCACCGGGTACGATTCTCGAAGCCTGCGGTTTCGAGTTCTTCGATTACAGGTTTGGCGCGCAGGGTAACTGCGACGGTCCTTGCCCGTCCGGATTCGCCCGGGTAATCTCGATTGCAGATTACAACAACGGTCCGAATCATCCGGATTGCTATGGTGAGGGTCTCGACGGTACCCTTGCGGAGCTGAAGTTCCTTGTCACCAACGATCGCACTTACGAGTGCCAGTTCGCGCCGGTAAGCTTCTACTGGTTCGACTGCGGTGACAACGGTATTTCCTCCATCACAGGTGACACTCTGTTCCTGAGCGCGCACGTTTACGGGTACGATCTTGTCGGCGAAATCACCGGTCAGACCGGTTACGGCGGCTGGCAGGGCACTGGCTACGACTGTATGGAAGGTGACAAGGTCCATCCGGACACTGTCGTGAACTTCCAGAACGGTGGTGTGGACATTGCCTGCGCTGACTCGATTGACAGACGAGGCGACATCAACCTCAACGGTATCGACAATGAAATCGCGGACGCGGTTCTGTTTACGAACTACTTCCTCTACGGCGTCGTTGTCTTTGATATCTCCGTTGATGGTCAGACGGCCGCTTCCGACGTTAACAATGACGGTCTCGCGTTATCCCTTGGTGACCTGGTCTATTTGGTCAGAATCATCACCGGCGACGCCCTGCCGTTCCCGAAACTTGCGCCTTTCGCGTCGAATGTCGACGTGACGGTTGTGAATGGCCTGGTCACCACCAACAGCTCCGAGAATATCGGTGGTCTGTACCTGACCTTTGTCGCCAACGGCGACTATCAGGTTGTCAGCCACACCGATATGGAGGTTCTCCACAGTCAGCGTGACGGTATGGTCTATGTGCTGGTCTTCTCCGGCCTCGACAATACCACCAACGCGCTGCTCTCCGGTGAGAACGACGTGGTAACGGTTATCGGTGGCGAGCTGGCGAGCGTTGAGGTTGCCGACTACCAAGGTAACCTGATGAATGCTCGCGTCGAGAAGAGTGTTCTTCCGACCGACTTCAGCCTCGGCCAGAACGTGCCGAACCCGTTCAACCCGACCACCAAGATCGGGTTTGACTTGCCAGTCATAACTGACTGGATGGTTGACGTTTACAATGTAAACGGTCAGCTGATTCAGAGCTTTAACGGAACCAACATTGGCCATGTAGAGGTCACTTGGGATGCGGCGAACACCGCCAGCGGTATCTATTTCTATAGACTTACTGCCGGTACGTTTACCGATACCAAGAAGATGGTCTTGATGAAGTAGCTTTTTCTGCTTCGCAGATACATCGCATGTGAGGAGCGGGTCTTGACCGGACCCGCTCCTCTTAGTTTATAGTCGGCACATTTTTGAAAAGACAACCAGCCAATTCGCTGTTGCCAAATCCTGACTGCTGGCGTAGAATTCGCAGAGCAGTCGCAACATGATAGTTTTCCGTTGATCGGAATCAGCAGTGGGTAAGAAGAAGAACAGACGAACCTCAGGCGGAAAACGGCAGCGAGCTGATCGAATCGGCTCGCTCTGGAGAGCGATTCGTTTGCCGCTGTTGCTCGTCGCCCTCGCGTTGCTGCCACGGTTGCTGGTTTTGGCGGAGTTGACCGACTCGCCGATCTTCTACCACCCGGTAATCGATGCCCAGGTCTATCACGAGCGCGCCGTGGAGATCGCCGCCGGCGACCTCGTCGGCTACACTACTTTCTGGCAGGCGCCGCTTTACTCCTATTTCCTCGGATTGATCTACTCTCTGTTTGGGGTGAAGATTCTCCTGGCGAAACTTGTGCAGGCGTTGCTGGGAGCGATATGCTGCTATCTGGTTTTCCGGCTGGCAGAGCGAGTTTTCAATCGACCAATCGCCTGGCTCGCCTATCTAGCACTGGCGCTCTGCGGTCCGATGATTTTCTTCGAAACCCAACTCCTGGCTCCGGTCCTCCTGAATTTCCTCCTCCTGCTGGCCTTGCTGGTGCTGCAGTCTCACCACCGTCGACCGGCGCGGTGGCATCTGCTGCTTGCCGGATTGCTGCTGGGGTTGGCGCAGATTACACATGGGTTAGTGATCGTATTCCTGCCTTTCTTGTTTCTTTGGTTCTTCAGCGGCGGCAGGGGGACGCACCGCGGCGTGGCGGCCGGAGTGCGGAGTTGTCTCCTGATACTGGCAGGATTCCTCCCGGTGATCCTGGTCACCCTGGCTCATAACCTGGCGGTCGACGGAGATCCGGTTCTGATCTCCTCCAATTTCGGCGCCAACTTCTATCTCGGCAACCATCCGAATTATGACAGCACCACCGCCATTCGACCGGGGCTGGAATGGGATGAGTTCATCCAGGAAGCCACCGTCGCCGGGAAGCTGACACCCTCGCAGTCGTCGAGCTACTTCGCCGGCAAAGCACTCGACAACATCGTTAGCGACCTGCCCGGTTTCGTGCTGTTGCTCGGCAAGAAGCTGCATCTGTTGCTGGCCGGGGAGGAGATCAAACGCAATCTCGACATCTACTACTTCCGAGGCTATTCGCTGCTGCTCAAGCTGTTGCTGTGGAAGCGCTATCTGGCTTTTCCCAGTGGTCTGTTCATTCCGGCGGCGCTGGTCTGGCTGGGGCTCTTTCTGTTCACGAATGCGGAGCGCGAACGGCGGCGGGAGAAATGGCTGTTGCTGCTTTTCCTGTTTTCGCAAACTGCCGCGATTCTTCTGTTCTTTGTTGCCACCCGCTATCGTCTGGTCATGGCTCCGGTGATTTCGATCCTCGCTGCTGCCTTGCTCTGGCGGTTCATCGAAGCGATGCGCGGCAAACGCTGGGTTCTTGTGGCAGGGGTCGCGAGTGCTTTTCTGCTGCTGGCAGTGTACTCCAATCTGAGCCGAATCCAGCAGACCCCGCGCGACGAGTCAGAAAACGACTTCTACGAGGGGTTGGCATACTCCGAAGCCGGCCAGCTTGACTATGCTCTGGCCAAGTTCAAACTGGCGACTGCCGGGCAGCCCAACTACGCCATGGCGGAGTACAATCTGGCGCTGGCTCTGGATCGTGCCGGAGAGTCTGCCCAGGCGGACCGCGCGCTGACCGAAATCGTGCGCAAGAACCCGAAGTCATTTGTCGCCAACCTGCTGGTGGGTCGTGCTCGTTTGGATCGCAAAGAATATTCACAGGCCGAGAGGCTGTTTGGCCAGGTCCTTGAGCTGAACCGCTACTCGGTCGAGGCGCATATCAATCTGGGGTCTCTCTATCGCGAGGCAGGCGATACCACTCAAGCACTCCAGCATCTGCGGGAGGCTCTCGATCTCAATCCGCGCGCCTACAAAGCTTACAATCAGATCGGAGCGCTCTACAAGGAGAGCGGCCAATCTCAACTCGCCGAAGCCAACTTTCGCAGGAGTCTGGAGATCTATCCTTCCTATGCTTCAGCGCTCAACAACCTCGCGACGGTGGTCTCTCAGCGAGGCTTGCTGGATGAGGCGGAGGAGTGTCTGGAGACCGCTCACGAAGTCGATCCCAATGATCTGAGTATAATTCTCAACCTTGGCGCGCTGCGCCTGCGCCAGAAACGACCCCAGGAAGCGCTCGAATTCGCGGAGCAGGTCATTGAGGCGGCGCCCAACGTCCCGCCTGCTTATCATCTGCAGGGTGTCGCCCTGCTCAGCCTGCGTCGGAACTCAGAAGCGAAAGCGGCTTTTCAACAAGCACTGCGGCTCGATCCCGGTTTCCAGCCCGCCCGCGAGCAGTTGCAGCGGCTCGGCGGTTAGCTCTCCAAGAAAGAGAAGGGCGCCTGCTTGTCAGCAGACGCCCGGATTGCCTCCGTAGGATTTCTCGCTACTTGTCCAACATCCCCAGTTGCCAGAAGAGGAAAGTCCACTCATCGGCACTTTCTTCCAGCGCCATACTGGTCGGCTTGCCCTGGCCGTGACCGGCACGACGTTCGACCAGGATCAGGATGGGGTTGTCGCCGGAGTTGGCGGCCTGCAGCGCCGCCGCCATTTTGCGCGCGTGGAGCGGATGCACACGGCCATCCGATTCGCCGGCAGTCAGAAGCGTTGCCGGGTAGGAAACCCCTTGTTTGATATTGTGATAGGGGGAGTACTTGTAGATATACTTGAACTGCTCCGGGTCCTCGGAGGAGCCGTATTCAGGTATCCAGAACCGGGCAATCAGGAACTGGTGATAGCGGATCATGTCGAGCAGTGGCACGCCGCACATCACGACTTTGAAGAGATCCGGTCGCTGGACCATCACTGCGCCGACCAGCAAGCCGCCATTGGAGCCACCGCGAATCGCGAGCTTCTCCGGGTTGGTATATTTGTTGTCGATCAACCATTCGGCGGCAGCGATGAAATCGTCGAAGACATTCTGCTTTTTCTCCAGCATACCGCCCCGATGCCATTCTTCGCCAAACTCACCGCCGCCACGGAGGTTGGGCACTGCCAGCACGATGCCTTTCTCCAGCAGATAAGAATAGGTGCCGGAGAACCAGGGGGTCTGGCTGGCGAAAAAGCCGCCATAGCCGTAGAGTAGCGTCGGGTTGTTGCCATCCAGGCTGAGACCCTTCTTGTGAACGACAAACATCGGAATCTGGGTGCCATCTTTCGACGCGTACCAGACCTGACTCGACTCGTAGTCATCGGGGTTGACATCGATTTCGATCTTCTCGATCACCGCGAGCTCCCCGGAGTCGAAATCGTAGCGGAAATTGGTGCGCGGGTAGTTGAAGGACTGGAACTTGAAAAACAGCTCCGGCTTGTCCCAGGTGCCCTGCATTTCACTCACCGTGCCGAGGGTCGGCAGCTCGACGGTCTTGAGATAGCGCCCGCCGAGCGTGTAGATCTTGATCTCGTGATAGGCGTTGTGAAGGTATTGCAGCACCAGGTGACGGTTGATGATCGCAAAGCTCTCCAGCAGATCCTCAGATTCGGGAATGAGTTCGCTCCAGTTCTCCTGCTCCGGGGTCTTGATATTGGTGAACATGATCTTGCGGTTAGGCGCACCATCGGTGGTCATGATGTATGCGATAGTATCGATCATCGCCGGGTAATTGGTCGATTCAAAATTGTCGACCATCGGATGGAAACCGTCCCGCTGGTTGAGGTCCATGTAATAGAGCGAGTTTTCCTCATTGGTGCTGTACCAGACCATCATGAACAGGTAGTTGAAGTCCTCAGAGCGACTGAGGCCGGGAGAGTATTCCTTGTTCTGGTCATCCCGCCAGATCAGTGGATCTGCGGCGATAT
>JBDRQZ010000111.1:0-5603 GCA_043826025.1 bacterium
GAGCACCCGATTCAGGTACTCGATCCAGGTCAACACCAGATTCACCTGGGTCGGATCGATATCCGGTGGCAGGTCGGTGTAGCTCAACGGCGGCAACCAACTGCCGAAGCACTTTGGCCAGTCGGGGCAACCCAGCCCCGCGCCGGTCACCCGCACCAACCCCCCGGTGAAGATCACCAGATAGGTGAAGAAGGTGGAAACGAAGGCAAATCGTTGAAAGATTCTCATTTGGAACATCCTTGTCAGGCGATGTCAGACTCTACATCGCAGTGCATACTCCAGCCACAAAGAAACGACTGCAGAAGACGGCAGGCAAGCTTTTCTTTGGGCAGTTAGTCAGCTTAGTGGTCGCCGTTGTCGCCGGCGGTCGAATCAATGAAGCCGGCGCTATCGGGTTCAGCGACCGCACTCTCTCCCTCCGCCTCCCCATGCTGTGGTGTGGAACGCAGCGAATCATACATCGCGGCCTGCGGTCGGATTGGTCTGGCAACCTCATCGTAAATGTCGGCGCGCCGTAACGTGTCGAACATCGTGAGGATGATGAAGACACCGAGGAATGCCAGCGCCCCGGCAAAGATCAGGAAGTAGAGTTTGCTGTCAGAGTAGAGGTGCATGAAGATGAGAGCCACCAGGATCGCCTTGATCGACGCCACGATCAGCGCCACCACCAGATTCCAGGCGCCGAAGTCAATCTGCGCCACGGTGACCGTGATCGCCGTGAGCACCAGCAAAGCCAGAAACACACCCAGATAGGTGCGCAGCGGGGTAATGTGCGGATGATGTGCATCGTTCGTCATCGGGTCACCCAATCAGATAGAAAAGCGGGAAAAGGAAGATCCAGATAATGTCGACCAGATGCCAGTAAAGTCCGGTCATCTCAATCGGCGTGTAATACTCCGGTGAGAAATCGCCGCGAATCGTCCGGCGCAAAAGCCAGCCGATTACCCCGATGCCGGCAATCACATGAATCCCATGCAGGCCGGTCATCGCGAAATAGACACTGAAGAAGACATGCGGGTTCGTGCCCTTGATTCCCGTGAAGGTATAGAACTTGCCCGGCAACTGCCCCAGATGAAACTTGTGCGAATACTCGAAATACTTGATCACCAGAAAGACACAGGCCAACAGCAACGTGATAACGAGCAGCCAGATCGTCTGCTTCTTATTGCCCAACTGCATTGCACGAATCGCCAGCGCAATCGTCAGCGAACTGGTAATCAGCGCCACCGTGTTGACCGTCCCGAGCACCACGTCGAGTTGTTTGTGCGCCTCATGGAAGAGATCGGGATTCCAGGAACGGTACACCGCATAAGCCACAAACAGCCCGCCAAAGAAGAGCACCTCGGTCAGCAGGAAGACCCACATCCCCAGCTTCGCCGACTCGCGCTGCTGCTCTGAGTCGCTGAAGTGATGCTGCAAATGCGCGGGATGCCCGGCTGCTTCACTCATCGCAGCGTCACCTCGCCGGTGTCATCGTTGATCCGCACCTTGTCATAGTCGTAAGGACCGTAAGGCGGCTGCGGAGTCGACTCAAAGTTATGCGGCGGAGGTGGTGAGGTTGTCTGCCACTCGAAAGTCAAGCCGCCCCAGGGGTTGTTGCCTGCCGGTCGGCCCCTGAAGATCGCCGCCACCAGATAGATCACCATAATCAACGTCCCGGCGCCCAGCACAAATGAACCGTAGGATGAAAACGCGTGCAGCGGCTGGAACTGATCCATATAGGTTGCATAGCGGCGCGGCATGCCTCGCGCCCCAAGAATGAACTGCACGAAGAAAGTCAGATTGAATCCGACGAAGATCAACAGCGCCGCAATCCGCGACCAGAACTTGCTGTAATGCCGTCCCCAGATTTTCGGCCACCAGTAGTGCAAACCGGCGAAGAACGCCATCACCGTGCCGCCCATCATGACATAGTGGAAATGCGCGACCACAAAGTAGGTGTCATGCAGATGCACATCGACTGCCAGCGCTCCCAGGAAGATTCCAGTCAGTCCGCCGATGGTGAAGAGAAAAAGGAAAGCGAGCACATAAAGCATCGGCGCTTCCAGCTTGATCGAGCCCTTATACATCGTCATCACCCAGTTGAACACTTTGATGCCTGAGGGTATCCCGACGAAGAAGGTCAGGAAGGAGAAGATCATTGCGGCGATCTCCGACTGCCCGCTGGTGAACATGTGGTGGCCCCAGACCAGGAAGCTGACGAAAGCAATGCCGAGACTGGAGTAGGCGATGGCTTTATAACCGAAGATCTTGTTGCGCGAGAAGACCGAGATTACTTCGCTGATGATCCCCATCCCCGGCAGTATCATGATGTAGACCGCCGGATGTGAATAGAACCAGAAGAAGTGCTGGTAGAGCACCGGATCACCACCCATGGCCGGATCGAAAATCCCGATCCCGACGACCCGCTCCAAAATCAACAGCAACAGTGTAATGCCGAGTACCGGAGTCGCCAACACCTGAATTATCGCGGTGGCGTAGATGCCCCAGCAAAACAGCGGCATCTTAAACCAGGTCATCCCCGGCGCGCGCAACCGATGGACGGTGGCGATGAAATTGATCCCGGTGAAAATCGAGGAGAAACCGAGAATGAAAGCGCCCAGCGTCATCGATACGACCGCGGTCTGGGTCTGCGTGCTGTAAGGCGTATAGAAGGTCCAGCCGGTGTCGACCGAGCCGCTGATTATTGAATAGAGCGCGAACAGCGAGCCGAAAACATAAACATACCAGCTTGCCAGATTCAACCGCGGAAAGGCGACATCCTTGGCGCCCAACAGCAGCGGCAGGACAAAATTGCCCAGCGCCGCCGGAATCGAGGGGATAATGAACAGGAAGATCATTATCGCGCCGTGCAGAGTGAAGAGCTGGTTGTAGCCGTCGGGCGTAACCAGGTCAGCCGCCGGTGTCAACAGCTCCAACCTGATCATCAATGCCAAAGCGCCGCCAACCATGAAGAAAGTCATAATCGCAATTAGATACATCACACCGATCCGCTTGTGATCGAGCGTGAACAGCCATGATTTCAGACCCTTCGGCTCTTTCAGGTAGTTATGTACCGGAATCGTAGGTTCCATCATTCACTCTCATGTTCCTTTAATGACTTGATGAAGGCAATCAGCCCATCGATTTCCTTGTCGGTGAGCAAGCCCTGATAGGTCGGCATGACCGGCTGATAGCCAAGCACGACCTTGGCAGTGGGCGAGAGTATTGACTCGCGGATGTAGTTCTCGTCGACTGTGACCTCCGCACCACCTTCCAGCTTCTGCATCTCGCCGAACAGGCCGAGGAAAGTCGGGCCGGTGCTCGCCCTGCCATCCGAAGTGTGGCAAGTGATACAAGCCTTCGATTGATAAAGTTGCGCGCCGAAGTCCGCCGTCGTCATCCCCTCCCCGGAGAACGCACTTGCCTCCAGCCATTCACTATATTCGCGATCCGACAACACTCTCACTTTGCCAGTCATCTCCGAATGTTTGGTGCCGCAATACTCCGCACAGAAGAGATTGAACTCGCCGGTGCGGTTCGCCTCAAACCAGGTGATCGTATAACGGTTGGGCACCGCGTCCATCTTAATACGGAAATTCGGCACATAGAAACTGTGGATCACATCGCGAGAGGAGATCAGCAATTTGACCGGCTTATCCACCGGCACCACCAGCTCATTGATCGTGCTGGCACCCTCGGCATAGTCGAATGACCAGAACCACTTCTGGCCGGTGACCTTCACCTCAATGGCATCTTTCGGCACTACGTTCAGACGCAGGAAACCCTTGAAACCCCAGAAGAAGACAATCGTCACCAGGATCAGCGGGATCACAGTCCAGGTGATTTCCAGAGGTGTATTGTGCGCGGATTTGGCGGTTGCCTCGGAACGTTTACTGCGGCGAAACTTCAGCACGAAGAACCCGGAGAGCCCCACCACAATCGCGAAGAAGATGACACTGACATAGAGGATGAAATAGAAGAGCGCATCGACGTCGGCGGAGACTGTCGACGCTCCCGGCAGCATGAATAGAGTTCCTGTCGTGTCCATAGCAATCAGGCTGCTTATTCCACCTTACGCCTTGCGGCGGTGACGTTCCCGCATCCAAAATAGTCCGAGCACCGCGCCAAGTAAAATCATGGTCGCGACACCACCCAACTTCATGACATTGGCAGCAAAAACCGTGTAGCTGCCCGCCTCCGGATCATAGTGAAAGCAATAAAGAATGATGCGGTCGACAGTCGAACCGATCTCGCCTTCAGAAGCCTCGAGCAGCGCCAGCTTCAGGTCCGCCGGCTTGAATTCCAAGCCGTACAGATAGCGCGAAATTTTGCCATCCTCGGTCAACACAAACACCACCGCCGGGTGAGCGTACTGCTGGTTCGCTTCATCCCAGTAATACTTGAAACCCAGTGCTTCGGCCAAAGCCTTAGACTGACTCTCCGCGCCCACCATGAAGTCCCAGCCCGCTGCCGCGCCCTCGCGGTTGAGGCTTTCGACATAGCGATGCTTCTTCGCCGCCGCCAGATCGGCAGTCTCGCGCGGATCGATGCTGATTGTCAGCACCTGAAACTTGTCGCCCGGTACCCAGGGCAGTTCGCGCAAACCATCACTGACACCATTCAGCACCAACGTACACAACATCGGGCAGGTATAGTAGGCCAGCACGATGATCACCGGGCGACCCTGATTGAAGTAGTGCGACAACTGCACTGTGTCGCCCGCATCATTGACGAACTCCAGATCGAGCGGAATCTGCTCTCCCAGATGCTCGACGACGTCGATGCCCTTAAGTTGTGGATCGCTCTCCTTGACCACCTGCGCTTGAAGCGACGCGGCGACTAGCAGCAACATAACACTTAACATCGAAATCGACTTGGTCATCATCTTCGCCTGACTCAATGCTACTTCTCTCCCACTCTCGCCCGATATGCCTCATCCGCTTCGAGCTGCACCGCGCGCGCAATCGGTATCCGGTAGATGGCGCTGTCGCCGTTGATGACGCCATAAGAACCGAGGACCTCGGCTTCGCGCGCCTGCAACTCTCGCAGCGCCTGCGACTCCGGCCGCAGCGCGACGTCATAGATCATCTCTTCTTTGGAGATCAGAAAGAACTCATTGAGCAGAATTACCGACACTACGACAAATGCGACAATCGCCGCCGCCACACCCAGCAGCCAAGCGACATTGACATCCTTCTTCTCGTAACCGGCGCTGCTGTCGCTCGCCTCGATATGTTCCTGCTGCTCAGACATACTAGCCTAGTTATTGATAAACGCCTTCGAGGCCTCCAGCCGTGGATCGGCAACCGGCACCAACGGTCGCTTGCCGAGGCGCAGCCAGAAGTACCAGAAGAATACGCCGCCGATGCCCACCAGCGTGGTCAAATCCATCCAGGACAAGTGCCACTCCGCTCCGGTCATGCTGGGCATTATCAGCCAGTAAAAATCCAGATAGTGCATGGCTAGCAGCCAGATGCACGCAAACGCAAACACCTTCGCACTGCGCTTCGCCGCCCGCGAAATCAGCAGCATAAAAGGTACGACGAAATGCCCAAAGACAATCACTAAACTTAGCGGCCGCCAGTCGCCTTCCCAGCGCACATCGAACCAGCGTGTTTCTT
>JBDRQZ010000112.1:0-6515 GCA_043826025.1 bacterium
AATTTCGAAACTTATATCCGGATATCGCGATATAAGGATATATGGAAACACGTGACAGTCAAAGCGGAACGGCTCAGCAGATGAAGGCATCTGCCGTGCACAACAGTCAACACTAACCGGAGGTAGGCGGAGATGGAGAAGGTAGTAAGCCAGGTGACCGTGATCGAAACTGAGGATGGTTTTCGGATCGAGGTCAAAGGCAAGAAGCTCGACGAACTTTGCGGCTGCGGCTGTTTACCCTTCTGCGGTTGCAGTTGCCACAGCGGCAGCGAGTGCTGCACCTCGCAGCAGAAAAGCTAAGAAATCCCGTGGTCGATCACGGCTGAGACCAAAACCCTGATCTGGAGGTTGCGATGTCCCGCTTCACGATTCCCCGTGTGGCCCGCTGCAGCGAAGGCTGTAGTCGGCGGTCCCGGGTATGACGGTAAACTGCCCGCGCCTTCTTGCCCGGGCGAGAACAGCGCTCCTGGTACGAGAAGAGCCCGCGACCGGATCGGTAGCGGGCTCCTACTGCTATAATGAACCGAACGCTCGTACTCTAGTACGCGCCGCGATTGGGCACAATACAGATGAACTCGAATTCCTCGCTGTTGGGATTACGAAACTGGTGCATCGTGTTGGGCGGCACCAGAGCGAAATCACCTTGCTTCACTTCGGTTGTCTGATCCCCGATGGTGAGCGTGCCCTTGCCCTTCATGATGTAGTTGATATGCTCCCAGTCATGCTGATGGTGAGGTGTCTGACCGCCGGCACCAATGCGAAACACCCGTAGCGTGTGACCTGCCCAGCCCTCCGGAGCGCCGATCACATTAGCCTTGCTGGTGTTAATGACGCCATTCATCTTGACTTCCTGAAGTTCGATATTCTGTTGCTTTACTACTGGCATAATCTCAGTTCCTCTCTTACTTTCGCTCAATATACGGAGGAAAGGCGAAGAGATGAAGCGCGAACTGAAAGCGAAGCAGGCAAATACCCCCAAGTGCGGGCTGCTCTTGCTCGACCGCCATAATCGCGTCTTGCTACAGTTGCGCGATGACAAGCCTGACATTCCTTTTCCCAACTGCTGGGGAACATTCGGCGGCGCAATCGAGCCGGGCGAGACAGCGGAACAGGCGATCGTGCGCGAGATCAGGGAGGAGCTCGATTACGAGCTGTCGGAATTCACCTACTTCGGCAACTATCCGCACGATGGTTACGATGTTCACATGCTCTATCACCGTGACGCGACGCTTTCACTCAGCGATCTGACAATCCACGAAGGGCAGCGGGGGGAGTTCCTCACCCCGGCCGAGGTGCGCCAGCTCAAGTGCGCTTTCAACTGCCGGGAGATTGTCGAGGCGTTCTTCAGGATGTATGCGGGCGATGTCTCGCCGACGGAGCTCGTCGAGGAGATGAGCCGCCACTATGAGCATCGCGCACCCTGGCATGATGACTACATGAGCTATACCGACAATGCCTCCCACGAATTGCTGCTGGCGCCCGTGATCGCAGATGTCGAGCCGCTGATTCAGGGGAGAAAGGTGCTCGAAATCGCCTGCGGCACCGGCAACTGGACTCACGTACTGGCGAAACGCGCTGCAACGGTACTGGCTACTGATGTCAGCGAATCGGCGCTGGCGATTGCACGCGACAAACTGAAGCAACAGCAAAACGTTGAATTCATCTGCGCCAGCGCTTACGCGCTTGATTCGCTGCCGAAGCACTTCGAGGCGGCGGTAGCAATCGATTGGTACTCGCATATCCCGAAGTCATTGATTCATCCATTTCTCAAGAGCGTACAGGGGCGGCTTGAGCCCGGCGCGCCGGTTGTCTTTGTCGACATCGACATGATTCCGGAGATTACTGGTGAGCCGACCCGATATGATGCGGCAGGCAATCGCATCGGCAGGCGCACTCTGCCGGATGGCAGCGAGTTTGATGTGGTGAAGAATTTCCCTGGCGAGATACGGCTATCTTCAACTCTGGACTCCCTTGGCAGCGAAATCTGCTTCCGCAAGTATGACAGCCTGCATCGCTGGCTAGTCAGCTATCGCAGCAAGCCTCAAACGTAAACCCGAGAAAAGTGTAACGAATCGCTCTGGGAAGTGTCCTAACAGGTGGATGGCCGAAGATAAGGACCTGTTCTGGAAGCTGGTGGAGCCGGAGCATCTGCGGGCGCGGGCTTTCTGTCGCAAGCTTCTGCGCAACCGCGAAGATGGCGACGATCTTTATCAGGATGCTCTGGTGCGCGCCCTGACTCGATTTGGGTCGTTGCGCGAGCAGTCAGCCTTTCGTGCCTGGCTCTACCGGATAATCATCAGCACCTTTAAGAATCGGCGGCGCTCTTTGCGCTCCCGGGCGGAACTGAACTCGTCATCCGAGGTTTTGGATCGAGCGGTGGGCGAGGAATCTGAGGCCGTTGAAGCGGCACGTCGACGGGTCGAGATCGCGCTGCAGGCGCTTAGACCGAGAGAGCGAGCGCTGGTAACGTTGCGCGATCTGGAGGGCTGGTCCCTGCCGGAGTTGGCGGCAATGATGAACAGATCGGAAGGTGCGTTGCGCGTGGCTCTGAGCCGGGCGCACCGCAAAATGAAGAAGAGACTGCAGAAGTACCTGCTTGCCAATGGCAACGCGCCGGAGACCAGGCAGTATCCAAGCGAGGTGGCGCTATGCGCTGTCAGGAAGCAGAAAGAGAAGTAGACAGCCTGGCCGGAGTCGCTCTGGGCGACCTGGAGCCGGAGCTAAGGCGGCATCTGCTGGAGTGCGCCGATTGCCGCGCCTACTGGCAGGCGGCACAGGCGCTGGCTCGCGACCTCCGCTCCCTTGAGCCGAAAACCGATCTGGGCGGCGCCTCCGTTGTCCAGACCCGTCGTGAGGTGGAAGCTGCGGTCGCTTCTCGCAACTGGAGAAAGAAGATCATGGCGAGAATAGAATCACAAGTGGAAACCCGACCCGCGCTGCTGACATCGGCCGGGATAGTCGTACTGGCGCTGCTCTTTGCGGTGCTGATACCATTGCCGTACGAGCAGCAGGTCGGCTACGGTGTATCGCTGGCCGGGGTGATCGATGAAGACGATCAGGCACCCGAGCTTCTGGAGGCTGCCTTCGCCGCGCTCGGACATGAGGAGGTCGCTGTCTCAACCGAGGGTGAGGGTAAGAGTAAGGACTTGGTAATCCGCAATCTACCGGACAGCACCTACGCGCGAGCGGCTTATGAGGCGGCGGTGGCATTGTATGGTTCGACGGCCAAGCGCCAGGTAGCGGTGGCACCTCGTTATGAGGCGGCGAAAGCCACCTTTGCCTCGCAATTGCTCGAGCGTGTACGGCCAAGAACCGCTGAGGATGTTCGTTTACGTTTCGTCAAAGG
Source organism: bacterium (assembly GCA_043826025.1). Lineage (GTDB taxonomy): Bacteria > Zixibacteria > MSB-5A5 > CAIYYT01 > CAIYYT01 > JBDRQZ01. The sequence goes on from JBDRQZ010000112.1 coordinate 3,347, forward strand.
CGGGTTGGAGATCGAAGGTGACAAGATCAGCGACAAGCTGCGAGATCTGAGTCTTCCTGATGCCGAAGTCGAGGCGGAGATCGACCGAATCTTCGCACGTCATAATATCTCACGCGAGGATATCGATTTCACAGTCGAGACCGATCATGATAAGCAACTCAGGACTCTGACGCTCGAAAAACTGCCGCGTGCGGCCAACCCAGACGAAGAAGGGCCAAGCCTCATCTTTGATGTCAACGGCAAAGATGTCTACGCGAAAACACACAAAGGCGAGGTCACGCTTAATCCCGATCTGTCGGTGCAGATCAGTGTTTCCGGTATGGACTCCGGCACCAACAATGTGACACTGCGAATTCATCTGAAGAACTGGGGGGATTAGCGCCGGTTCGGCTCCGACCGGAAGCATGGCAGCCGCAGATCTACGAGAACCGAAGCTCGGCGACAATAGTCGCTCGTCGGTCTTCGGGCCTCGCTCGGCTATTTTCTCGCTTGCCTGAACGGTGTCTCGGTACTTAATTGAAGCCAGGCAATCGTTCATACAATGACATCGTTCGCGTTGGAAAGGACCTCGGATTATCTGACGAAACCTATGTCAAAAAAGGAGCAGGAGTTATGGCTGAGTATTTTGTGGCCTGGTGGAATGTCGAGAATCTTTTCGACGTAGAGCATTCACCGAATCGGCCGGAGTCGATCGAGAATAAGGTCGGCAAGGATCTGGCAGGCTGGACCCAGGAGATTCTCAACAAGAAGATCGGTCAGTTGGTCAAGATCATCAGGCGACTGAATGGACCGGCGGGCCCCGACCTTCTAGGTGTCTGCGAAGTTGAGAACCGTCAGGTGCTGGAGCAATTGGTCAATGCGTTGAATATCCTCAACCGCAACTATGGAATCGTTCATGTCGACAGTCCCGACAAACGTGGTATCGACGTCGCTTTCGTTTATGACAAGAATAAGCTCGCAGCACACGAGCAGTTCAACCACTTCGTTATGCGCCGCACCGCGACGCGCGATCTGTTCCAGGTGAACTTCCGCACGATCCCCGCAGACAAAGAGTTGCGAGTCATCGGCAATCACTGGCCCTCACGCAGCGGCGGCACTCTGGAATCCGAACCGTACCGGCAAATCGCCGGAGAAACGCTGAGTTACTGGATGCAGCGCATAGTCGAAATCGCCGGCCAGAACGCACCGGTGCTAATAATGGGGGATTTCAATGACAACCCCTTCGACAGCTCACTGCTCGACTACGCTCAAGCCTCGAACAGCAGCGACAAAGTGAAGAATGCCAAGTCGGTGCCGCGCCTCTTCAATCTGATGTGGCCCTTTTGCGCGCAAGGGATTGGCTCGCACTACTACGATTCGAGTCCCGATGTTCTTGATCAGTTTCTGATCTCGCGCGGTGTCCTGACCGGCGAAGGAGGCTTCTCGGTTAAGAGTAATCCCGAGGGTAAGCCGCAGGTCAAGATTGAGATGGTACCTGAAATGATGTCAGGCGGCGTTCCCGACCCGATTCGCTTTAATCTCGGGGGCGAGGCTGATGTCAATCTCAACGGCTACAGCGATCACTATCCGATTTCGCTGGTACTGCTTGAGAGCTAGAGGGTAAAGGCGGCATTGCAGGGTCGGGCTGCCAAAGCGGGAACCGGATCGGTCCATTTTACGTATTCACTCCAGACAGCTTTGGCAAATGACGATCTGACGAACTTCACTGGAGGATACTATGGCAATCCGCGACCTGATACTTCCCGAGTTTGATCATGAGATGGCGAACACCCGCAAGACACTGGAGCGCGTTCCGACGGACAAGTTCGACTGGACACCTCACGAGAAATCTTTCAACATGCAGTCCTTGGCGAGTCATCTGGCGAATATTCCCGCCTGGACTCCTCTGACGCTTAATCAGGATAAGCTTGATTTCGCTCCCGAAGGTGGCGAGCGTTTCACGACACCGCAGGCCGGGTCGACAGCGGAGTTGCTTGAGTTTTTCGACAAGAATGTGGCGGAGGCGCGCGAGGCGCTTGCGGCCGTAACCGATGAACAACTGCATTCGTCCTGGACATTGCTGGCCGGCGGGCAGGAGATTTTGACGCTGCCCCGTATCGCGGTACTGCGCTCATTCATTCTGAGTCACACTATCCACCATCGCGCACAACTGGCGCTCTATCTGCGGCTCAACGATCTGCCGGTGCCGGCGCTGTATGGACCATCTGCTGACGAGCAGGGGATGTAGGTCAAGCTCTCCTGGCGCTTGACGCTCCCAACTTGACAAAGCTCCCCACGTTGGTAACTTGCCTCTGCCAATCTCATAGCTGTGAGCGGGATGATGATTTCTAAGTCAGGAGGTTCAAGATGTTGCGAGCCGCCAACCTCGGTCTGTGCGTCCTTCTTCTCTCGGTGCTGAGCGGGCCGCTGCCGGCAGCGCCAGGCGACACTCTGAGTTCTATCGCTACACCCTTTGACTGCCCCCAGGGACTGACCTGGGATGGCAAGTATCTGTGGAATGTCGATCGCAAGAGCGACCAGATTTACCAGGTTAATCCCGCAAGCGGGGCGATCCGTGACTCGCTGCCTGCTCCCGGCTACGTGCCGTGTGGTCTGACCTGGGATGGTCAGAGGCTATGGTGTGTTGATGCCGAAGAGAATGAGATCTACGCCATTAGTCCTAAAACCAAGATCGTGGAAAGGACAATCTATTGCCCGGCCTCACGTCCGGCCGGTCTTGCCTGGGATGGCCAGTATCTCTGGCTGGCCGATGATGGTGCGGATGAGCTGCTCCAGATTTCTCCGGATGATGGTACTACAATTACCTCGATCCCCTCACCATCCGGAGCACCCCAGGGACTGGCATTCGACGGCAAGTATCTGTGGGTGGCGGATCGCATGGCTGACATGATCTACATGGTCACGCCGCAGCGCGGCGAGGTGATAGTCTGTTTTGCCGCGCCCGGACCCTATGCCTGGGGACTGGCCTGGGATGGTCAGCATCTCTGGAACGCCGACTATCAGAATGACCGGATTTACAAACTGGTCTATGATGACGACACGCCTTTCGTGCGGCTCGAAGAGAAGACGCAGCAACTGGAGTTCATTCATCAGGTCCGCAACTATGGTCCGGGCATACTCAACACTCTGGATATCTACATCTCAGTGCCACAAGACATGAACAACCAGC
>JBDRQZ010000113.1:0-6203 GCA_043826025.1 bacterium
GTACGACAACTACAGCATCGCTACCGACGGTATGGCCTTCGACGATATCAGCGTCATTTCCCATGATGTCCCACCGGTTGCCAACTTCTCCGGCACGCCGACTTCGGGATCCTATCCGCTGGCCGTCGCTTTCACCGATCTCTCCACCAACAATCCGACCAGTTGGAGCTGGACCTTCGGCGATGGCGGCACTTCGACCGCGCAGAACCCCTCGCACACCTACACCGCAGCGGGGACGTACACAGTCTCGCTGACCGCCACCAATGCTTTCGGCAGCGATGGTGAAACCAAGACCGGCTACATCACGGTGACGGCACCATCGGCCTGGACGACCATCACTTATGACGGTTTCGAGAGTGGCTGGGGCAGTTACACCGATGGCGGCGGCGATTGTGCGCGCTACACCGGCGGCACCTACGCCTGGTCGGGTAATGCCGCGGCCGACATTCAGGACAACAGTGGCACGGCGTCGTCATTCTATCACACCGGCACCTACAACGTCAGCGGCTATACCGATCTCGAGGTGGAGTTCTACTTCGTGGCGGTGAGCATGGAAACTAACGAGGACTTCTGGGTCCAGTTCTACAATGGCTCCAGTTGGGTGACAGTCGGCTCCTTCGCCAGCGGCACAGACTTCAGCAACAACACCTTCTATGTCGCAACGGTGAGTTGGAACAGCAGCCAAGTGAATTTCCCGACAAATGCCCGTCTGCGCTTCATGTGCGACGCGAGCAACAACACTGATGACGTCTATATCGACGAGATCACCTTCCGGGGATCGTCGGGCGGCGCCGTCGCCGGCCTGGGTGGCGCACGCAACCTGGCCAAGTATGTGCCGACCTTGCCGGATGAGATTTCGCTGACTCAGAACTACCCGAACCCCTTCAATCCGACCACGGTAATCGCCTTTACATTACCGGAGGCGGTCCACGTTCGGTTGGAGGTGTTTAACCTCCTGGGGCAGCGGGTCGAAACTCTGATCAATCGTGACCTGCCGGCCGGCGCACACGAGGTTTCTTGGAATGCCCTCGGGATGCCTTCGGGAACCTATCTATATCGCCTGGATGCCGGTGAATTCACGCAAACCAGGAAGATGCTACTCATTAAATAGGAGATTATTCACAGATCATTCTGCCTTTGCAGCCAGACCCCGGTCGCGTCGCGGCCGGGGTTTTCTTTGCGGCAATTCGCCTTTCATGCTTGCCAAATGGGCCGAAAACGCTATGTTACAATCACAGATTACAGGCTGTCAGGCGAGCAGGTCGGCGTCCCCAGCGCATCGCACCGGCAGACAGGTCCGCACTCAGAAAATGAACAAAGAGAACGAGTATCCGTGCCAGGCAGACAAGGTTTCGATGTGACAGATTCGCCATCCGCTCGGGCTGAGTACTCCGCTCAGGCGAGCGCCGAGCGATTGCGCTATCTGATCGAGTCCAGTGAGGACATCATTTTCAGTATGACCCGCGATGGAGTTTACACCGCCGCCGGGGGGCGTCGGCTGGCCGAGTTCGGGATCACTCCTGAAGAGATTGTCGGCAAGAGCATCTGGGAGCTGGACCCGGAGAACGCCGACTGGTATCAGGACCGTCATCTGAGAGTTCTGGAAACGGGCGAACCGATCACTTACGAACATGAATATACCTTCAATGGGGTCACCAGAACCGACCAGACCACTGTTTACCCGATCAAGGATGGCAATGGCGCGCCCATTGAGGTCGGTATTATCTGCCGCGATATTACCAAGCGCCGGGAGGCTGAAGAGAAGCTCCGGGATTCGGAGGCCGAGAAAGCGCTGATTCTGCGCACCACCGCTGAACTGATCGTTTACTATGATCGCGATCTCAAGGTGAATTGGCTGAATGCGACCGCCGCCGAGTCGACCGGCAAGTCGGCAGCCGAGGCCAGGGGCCGCTACTGCTATGAAGTCTTCCATGACCGGACCGATCCCTGCCCCAACTGCCCAATTGTCAAGACCCGCGATACCGGCGAACCCCAGATGGCGGAGACTATCGGGCCCGACGGCCGCATTTGGCTGCTGCGCTCCTACCCTGCCCGTAACGGCAGCGAGGAGGTTGTCGGTGTCGTCGAATATGGACTTGATATCACCGCGCGGCGACGCACCGAACAGCATTTGCGATCGAGCGAGGAACGTTTCCGCGCGATTATTGAGAATTCGCCAATTGGTTTGTATCAGACAACTCCCGACGGCAGAATCATGATGGCCAACCAGTCTATCCTCGATATGCTCCACTACTCCGACTTCGAGTCATTAGCAGCGCGTGATCTCAACCGCGAGGGCTACGAGCCGGAGGGCCGCCGCGAGCAGTTCATGGCAGCTATCGAACGTGACGGAAAGGTGATCGGCCTGGAATCGGCCTGGCGGCGTCGCGACGGCAGCACAGTATTCGTCCGTGAAAGTGCCCGCGCCGTACGCGATGATTCGGGACAGACTCTCTACTACGAAGGCACCGTCGAAGATATTACTGAACGAAAGCTGAGTGAAGAAAAATACCTCAAGTTGGTAGAAACCTCGACTGACGCCATCCAGATATTCGATGCCGAAAGCGGGGCAATCCTCGAAACGAATCCAGCCGGTTGTGAGATGTATGGCTTCACGTTGGCCGAATTCCAGGCGCTGACCATCTTCGACATAACTGCTGAGGAGGAGAAGACCAGATCGGCGCTCGGCGAGGCGATCAAGGGCGATCTCTTTCGCATCCCATTGCGCTATCATCGCCGCAAGAATGGGAAGTCCTTTCCGGTTGAGATAAGCGTCGCGACCTTCTCAGCGGGCGGGCGTCTGTTGGGCTGCTCGATTATTCGCGAGATCAGTGAACGCGTAAAGGCAGAAGCGGCACAGAGAGAGGCGTCGACGCGTCTCCGCCACCAGAGCCGTGAGCTGCTTGAAAAGAATGTCACTCTGCGCCAGGTGCTGGGGCATCTTGAGGAGGAGCGCGCCTCATATCGCCAGAAGGTCGCGACCAGTCTGAGTGAAGTACTCTCTCCCTATCTCGCGAAGCTTCAAACCTCGCGCACTTTGACCAAAAGCGAGATAGAGGAACTCCGGGGGACCCTTGAGTTGCTGACGTCAGGAAATCAGAACGAATTCAGACGCAAATACGAGACCTTAAGCCCAAGGGAAACAGAGATTTGCGAGTATGTCGCGGAAGGGTTCAGCTCGAAAGAGATTGCTGCTTCACTGCATCTTTCGCCAGCCACCGTACATAAGCATCGAGAGCTGATTCGCCACAAACTAGATATCCAGAACAGCAAGGTGAATTTAGCGACCTACCTCCGTCTGCGCAAACCGCAGTAAACTACGTATTTTCTACGCAAATATTTAGTATTGCGTAAACGATTTCGAACGCCGTTATTCTGACCAGGGCACACAGCTAGCCCCGGAAACATGCGGGGAGCACCACAATGTTCTATTGATAGTCCGGGGCCAATGGATTCATCGGAAGACCTCGGTACGCAGCCCGAACTCTCTTGCGACCGGGGATTGATATGGCGCTAACTCTAGGGATAAGGCAGGCACGGTATGGCAGGACCGCGAATTCTGATCCTCGACGCCGAGGTGCGGCGCGGCGCTGAATTGGCTCAAGCGCTAAGACAGCGGCTGGAGTCGGAGATTGAAAGCGTTGATACTCTTGCTTCGGCACGTGCGCAACTCGATGTTTTTTCCCCGGACCTGATCATTAGCCGCTCGCTTCTGCGCGATGGCGCGCTGACGGCATCAGGCATCGCGCCATCTGAAAAGGCGATTCCACCGCTTATCCTGCTGACCGAACCGGGTGAGACCGCTCCCGCGTTGGGAGTTGCCCGGCGCACCCTGCACCTGGTGCGAGGCTCCGAGGAATCTCTGGAAAATCTCCAGCGCGCGATACGCGAGACCTTGCATAATGTCACAGCGGCGGAGAATCGGTACGAGCTATTTTTCAACTCGGTCAATGATGCGGTTAGTGTGGCGGCGATCGAGGGGCCGGATAACCCCGGTCGCTTCCTGGAGATCAACGAGGCGGCCTGCCGGATCTTCGGCTATTCGCGCTCCGAATTGCTGGCAATGCGACCAACCGATCTCTGGGAGCAGGCAACGCCGGATAAAATCGCTGAGGTCATCGATAAGTTGCAGCAAACCGGCGAGGCCAGCTTCGAGAGAATTGCCCTGAGTAAGGATGGTGGTCGACTATTGATCGAGGCTCGCTCCAGAGTAATCCAGTTCCTGGGGCAAGCGGCGGTACTCACTGTCTCCCGCGACATCACCGACCGCCGCCACACGGAGCGGGCGTTGAACAGCATCGAGCAGAGGCACAAGCTGCTTTTCGAAACCGCCGGTATCGGTATCGGCTACTGGACGGCAGATGGCATTCTGCAATCGTTCAACCGAGTTGCGCTCGAACAGCTAGGCGATGTTAATGCCGACTTCTCCGGAAAGTCCGCGTGCGAGATTTTCGGACAGGAGATTGGCAATCTGATCATGGACCGAATCGGGCAAGTGATTGCAGAAAAAACGCCGTTGGAGGTTGAGGATCTCGTCCAGATGCCAACCGGAGTCAAGTGGTATCACTCCACCTACACTGCGGTGGCAGACCCCGAAGACAATATCCTGGGCGTACAGATCGTGTCGAAGGACATTAGCGAGCAGACAAGGGCGAAGGAGGAACTCCGGGAGAGTGCGGAGAACCTCCGGGAGGCTCAGAGTATCGGGAAGATTGGCAACTGGTCCTGGGACATTGCCACCGACAATGTAGTGTGGTCTGATCAGGTCTACGAGATCTTCAAGGCTGCCCGACAGGTACCATCCTATGAATTTGCCAAGTCATTCGTGCATCCCGACGATCTTGGCCTCTGGCACAACACGGTGAAGCGGGCAGTCGACGAGCGGCGGCCTTTTAGTCTGGACTATCGAGCCGTACGGTCTGATGGCGAAGTCATTTGGGTGCACAATGAGACACGGTGCGTAGTCAGTGATCGGGGCGAGTTTGCCGGCTACCGTGGCACGGTGCAGGACATCACCGAGCACAAGCAAATCGAGCAGCGGCTGCGGGAATCAGAAGGCAATCTGCAGGCCCTGATCGAGAACACGGATGACATGATTGCCTCGCGCGATCCTGAGGGCAGACTCATCGTTTTTAACAGCGCGCATGCGAAGATTCTGAAGAAGCTTCATGGGGTTGAGGCCCGACCCGGACTGCGCACTACCGACTACTTGTCTGGCCCGCAGAAGACTCACTGGGAGGATGTTCTTCGCTGGGCCGCGGCGGGCGAGAGCTATCGGGAGGAATTCTCCTGGGACTTCGATGGTGACCTGCGCTACTATGAACTCTCGCTCAATCCGATCTGGGTTGCCGGCCGAACCATTGGCTCGACCGAATTCACGCGCGATATCACCGAGCGCAAGCGGGCCGAGGCGGCGATTATCGAAAGCCAGGCGAAGTTTCACTCTTTCTTGCACTGCTCGACCCAGGGCTGCGCGATTTTCGACGCCAACCTGCGCCTCGTCGAGTGCAATGAGCCCTGCGGGAAGATAGTCGGCTTGAGCCGCGCAGAGCTGATCGGCAAAGCCATTCAGGAGATCTCGTTCGGTGTCGAGAGTTCGGGAAGAGCGGAAGCGTACCGCGATGTCATTCGGACCGGCGAGCCGCTCCAGCTCAAGCGCGTACTGCTGCATTCCCGAGTCGGGGAGGTCTATGCTGATCTGAGCGCTTTCAAAGTGGGACCAGGGCTGGGAATAGTCCTCAGGGATATTACCGACCAGGTCGTCGCCGAAGAGAACTTGAAGCAGGTTCACATAGCACTCCAGGCGGAGCACAAAGCGCTTGAGGAAAAGAACATCACGCTGCGCGAAGTCTTAAGTCAAATCCAGGATCGTGAGCGACAGGTGGCGACCCAGGCTCAGGCCAATATCGACAAGGTCGTAATTCCGACACTCAAGCAGTTGGAACGCAAGGCGCCGCCGGCGCTGCGGGAGTATGTGACAAGAGCGCAGCGGGACTTGAAGGGCGTGTTCTCACCCTTGGTTTCCGAGCTGGAGCGTCAATACGCCAAGCTCTCGCCGCGGGAAGTTTCAATCTGCAACATGATCCGCGCGGGCTTGAGCACCAGGGAGATTGCAGATGACCTGGGCACTTCGATTGAGACCGTACGCAGTCAGCGGAAACAGATCAGGCGTAAGTTGCAGATCTCCGGGCGCAAGATTAACC
>JBDRQZ010000114.1:0-3098 GCA_043826025.1 bacterium
TCAGGATTTCCGACCACTGCAGGGTGAGGACGCGAGCCTTCTCCACCTTCCTGAGGTTGGCGCAATCGCAACGGTGGACAATCAGCACCTGATTGTGGCTGTAGTAGCCGCTGACCGGATCATTCGGCGTGGCGCTGCAGCATTTCGCCAGCGAGTAGCCTTCGCGCAGTTTGATCGACATGGCCACCTCGACTCAGACAAACACCTTCTGAAAAGCCTTCAGAGCGGTTTCGATCTGCTCGCTGTTGACATCGAGATGCGTTACGCAACGAATCCTCGTCGGGCCGAAAGGCACCGCCAGTACGCCCTGCTCCTTGAGCTTGCCCAGTGCCTCGACCGCATTCATCCCCGACTCCGCGACTTCGAAAATCACGATATTGGTCTGCACAGTATCGAGGTCGATCTCGATCCCCGGCAGCTTGGCCAGATTCTCCGCCAACACACGGGCGTTGTCATGATCCTCCTGCAAGCGCCCCAGGTTGTGTTCCAGCGCATAGATACCGGCTGCCGCCAGCAAGCCAACCTGCCGCATGCCGCCGCCGAACATCTTGCGGGTGCGTCGTGCTGCGGTAATAAACTCGCGGTCACCGATCACCATCGAGCCAACCGGCGCGCCCAAGCCCTTCGAGAGACAGACACTAATCGAGTCGAAGTACTTCGCATACTCCGCCAGCGGCACGCCTGTTGCAGTATGCGCATTCCAGATCCGCGCGCCATCGAGATGCATCAACAGGCCGCGCTCGTCGGCCAGCGCACGCAGCGCCTTGATGTTCTCCAGCGGGAAAACGGTGCCGCCGGCGCGGTTGTGGGTATTCTCCACTTCGATAATCCGCGTTCGCGGTGAGTGCAGGTCCTCGCCCCGAATCAACGGCGCAACATCGTCGGCAGTGTACACACCATGCCTGCCTTTGATCACATGGAAGAGCAGCCCGGAAAACGCCGCCGCCGTGGCGACTTCATAGTTGAAGATATGGCAGCCCTCATCGCAGATGATCTCATCGCCATGATGGGAGATCGTATAGAGCGAGATTTGATTGCCCATGCTGCCGGAAGGCACAAACAGCGACGCTTCGCGGCCGAACAGTTCGGCCACCATTGCCTCCAGTCGTTGGACAGTGGGGTCATCGCCGAGCACATCGTCGCCGACCTCGGCATTGGCGATCGCCTGTCGCATTTCGGGCGAGGGTTTGGTCACGGTGTCGGAGCGCAGGTCTATGTAGTTCATTTATCCTCCAAAGCCGTTCGAGTATTACGCTGAAATGTAATACGCCGCCTCCCACAAAGCAAATGGCGGAGCCGATGCTCCGCCACTTGATTCAATCAGATATGTATCGCTGACGCGCTATCTGTCCAGATTGCTCCCGGGACGCCCGGTGCCTGCCGGAGAGCAGTTCGCGCAGGGCTCGGGGCCATCGGCAAAGATGTAAGCAATCAGATAGACGGCGTCGGTGATATTGACTACCTCGTCGCAATCGGCATCGCCGGACTCATAGGGAACCGGCTCCGGCCCGTCGGCGAAAATGTAAGTGATCAGATAGGTAGCATCGGTGATATTCGCGACATCGTCAGCGTTGGCATCGCCGCAGATCCAAGCCTGGATCACCATGATGCTGAACAGCCGCGAGTCTTCCGCGCCGACCGCATCTGTGGCATAGCCGGTGAATTGCAGGGGACCGACTATTGACGGCGTACCGGAGACCTCGCCGCCGGCCGAAAGCACCAGGCCGCTGCCACTCAGCCCGCCATCATCACTCCAGCTCACCGAGCCGGTACCGCCGGTGGCCTCAAGCAGCGCCGAATAACTGGGATCGTTTTCAGTGGCTTCCGGCAAAGTGGCGTCGGTAGTGATCGCCACGGCATCATTGACATACACCGCGAGCGCCTTTTGCTCCGTCGCGCCGACCGCATCCACAACCTCAGCCGTGAAGTTCAGACCGCCAGTCGCGTTTGGCGTTCCGGTCAGATAACCGGAGGCCGCCAGGCTCAAGCCGTCAAAGCTCTGAGCGGTGAATGACAGCGCACCGGTGCCGCCGCTTGCCAGCAGCAACTCATTGTAACCGGAATGACCCAGGGTCCACTCCGGCAGAGTCTCAGTATCAATCGCAGGGCGAGGATTGACCGGGACCACAAAGGTCTGGCTGATAGCCGCTCCGGTTTGGTCGTGAGCAGCGGCGGTGAAAACGAGTTCGCCTTCGGTATCCGGTGTACCCGTCAACTGACCGAGAGCACTCAGACTTAGGCCATTGAAACTCTGCGTGGTAAATACCTTCGCCCCTGTACCACCGCTGGTAGCGAGGTTGGCAGCATAACCCGGGTGGTCGACCGTCCAAGCGGTCAGCACGGTATCGCCGTCGAACTGCGGCCAGGGATTAACCGTCAGATGCAGCTCCCGCTGCGCATCCTGCCCGGAACCATCGGCAACATAAGCGATAAAGCTGACCAAACCTGACGTGTTCGGCGTTCCCGACAGCACCCCTTCAGGCGCCAGACCCAAACCGGTGCCGGCCAGATCGCCATTCAGGTCACTCCAGGTATAGTCGCCATCGCCACCGATTGCGGACAGTATTTGGCTGTAGCCCGGCTGCCCTACGGTCCAGGCCGACAGGGTCGGCAACGTCATGATGGTCATGCCTGCATAAATATCAATCTGGAAGTCGCGGTTGTGCGAAGCACCGGCCTGATCGACGACCCGCGCCGCGAAATTAATCGTGCCGGCGTTCGTCGGCGTTCCGGAGATGGTGCCGTTAGTCGCCAGAGTTAAACCGGTGCCGCTCAGCCCGCCGCCAGGATTGCTCCAGGTCAAAGGTACTGTGCCACCGGTAGATGCCAAAGTCACCGAGTAACCCGGCTCATCCTCCTGCCAGCCCGGTAGCGGTGAAGTCGTCGTGATCTGCAGCGCCGGGTTGATCGTGAAGCTCAATGCTTGATCATCGCTCGCACCCGGCACATCGGTAACGCGGGCGGTGAAATTGATCGGACCGGCAACGGTTGGCGTTCCCTGGACCTGCCCCGCGGCATTCATGACCAGACCACTCCCGGCAAGACCACCATCGTAGTCGACCCAGGTCAGAGTGCCGGTGCCGCCGCTGGCGGCGAGC
>JBDRQZ010000115.1:0-2915 GCA_043826025.1 bacterium
AGATAAAGAGCCTTGCCATAGCCATACCATGACATCCGCACGCGCCAGAGAGTGCAGTCATCTGGCGCAACCACGACTTTGCCATCGACGCCACCGGTCCTGATATCGATACCGGCGTGGTAGCGCCGGGAGCGCCAGTCCCCAAAGATTGAGCTGAGATTGTCATGATTGAAGGGCAGTGGCCACAGGTAGTTGGCCGCCCAAACGGGGGCGCTGGTCGTGGCAATCAGCAGCAAAGTTATTAGTCTAATCCACATAGTGACACCGATGATAGGTCTCGCGGAATGGTACGTCAAGTTTGAGCTGACGCGGCATACCGTCTGATAGATTTCCCTGTCTCGCTTGAGATTAAGATCTCTCAATTCCCAAATACTCGTTGGAATTACCGGCGCAGATTTCTATATTTCAGATAGGTGATTAACACATGGAGGTGTTGATCGGGAGAATACCGCTTGGCAGTTGTCAGTGACGCTGTTGCACAGATTTGCATACTAGGGCGTCCGAGGTTCGCAGCCCGGCGACATCGCTAACGTTTTTTTCAGCAACCTCCGGCAGTTCTATCTGTTTGCTATATAAGGAGATCGAGGAACTGACCGAGCTCCGGGCGGCTCCCGGCCGGAACGGCACGCGGTTCGCTCAGAAACAGAACAAGATGAAAAAACTATCACTTACCATCATTTCGCTGCTGACAATTGCGCTGATTCTTTCCCTCTCGGCGGAACCGGTTTTTGGCGGTATGCTCTCTTCCGAACTGGAGGACAAACTGACTGCCTCCGGGCCGGACGAATTCGTTTCGGTGCTGGTCTTCTTAAACGATCAGATCGATGCGGCGGCGCGGACTGCCACTTTTAAGCTTCGCTCTTTCAGTCGGCAGGCCTGGCATGCTCAGGCGGTCGAGCGGATGCAGCAGAAGGCCGAGTATTCGCAGCAGCAGTTGCGAGCGGTATTGGCTGAGGGAGTGATGAACGGCGAGGTCGGTTACTTCGAGAGCTACTGGATTGCCAACGCGGTTCAGGTTGATGCCGTGCCGGCATTTATTGATGGATTGGGTAGACGTTCAGATGTGGAGATAGTGATAGAGAATCTTCCTCCGGAGGCGCTTTGGGCGCCGACATCTCAGAGTGAAGCAGTCACCGCAGGTGCGGCAACGGCCACTGAGATCGGCAATGGCCTGAACGCAATCGGCGCGGACGAACTCTGGGCGCAGGGGATCACCGGTTCCGGAACGCTGATCGGCTCGATGGACTCCGGGGTTGATGGTGGGCATCCAGCGCTCTCCGGTTCCTTCCGGGGCAATAATGGTTACACAGCGCGCGAGAGTTGGTTCGACCCCGTCTTCCATGAGGATTACCCGCATTACGAGTCGGAAATCGGCGTCTCTTTCCGACATGGCACCAATACTCTTGGGGTGATGGTCGGCAAGGATGATGCCACCGGCGACACTACCGGTGTGGCCTTCGGCGCGCAGTGGATCGCGGCGATGGTGGTCGATGTGCCGGGCGCCAACTATTTGCAGGCTTTTCAGTGGTTTGCTGATCCCGATGGAGATCCCAACACGATAGATGATGTTCCCGATGTGCTCTCCAATTCCTGGGGTTTCCGTCAGGAGAATCTCGGCTGCCTCGATGTCTTCTGGACGGCGATCGACAATCTTGAAGCACTCGGCACAGTGGTAGTCTTTGCCTGCGGCAATGAGGGCGGCCCGGCCTACAAACTTCGGAATCCGGCCAATCGCGCCACGACGCCATATAACACCTTCGCCGTGGGCGCACTCAATGCAAATGACCCGCTCTATCCGATATGGGGTCTCTCGAGCCGGGGGCCCTCTGATTGCGACAGTACTTCGATCAAGCCGGAGGTGACCGCGCCCGGATATAGTGTTCGGACTACAGATATTAACGGTAGCTATACCTTTTCGAGCGGCACTTCCTTCTCCGCTCCACACGTCGCCGGCGCCGTGGCCCTGTTGCGACAGGCCAATCCGAACGCCTCGGTCGACACCATCAAGTGGGCGCTAATGAACTCGGCGCTGGATCTGGGCGACCTGGGCGAGGACAATACCTATGGTTATGGTCTGATCGACCTGCCAGGTGCGCTGGCTCTGCTGCCTGAAAATGAAGAGGTCAATATTTATGTCAGTGACGTGACCCCTGACTCGGTAGTGGCCGATACGATGGTCGATGTCGTGGTTGAACTAGCCAACAACGGAATCGGCACGGTCGATGTCTGGGGCCGGATCACCAACGCCGATCCACGAATCGTGATTGTTGAGGATTCCTCCTATTTCGGCGAGCTTGGCGGCAATGAGACTGCGGCCAATGGCGCCAACCCTTTCCGGCTGAGCTTCGAGGAAGATATCCCGCAGGGTTCGCTGCTGGAAGTCGATTTCCAGATTAATGCTGCCGGCGACTATGTCAAGAATGTGAAGCTGCACTTCCTGATCGGTGCACCGCTGGTGCGCTCCACCTTTACGCACATCAGCGATAGCCTGGAGTTTTCGATTTCGAATTATGCAACCTATGGCCTGGCGATGGGGTCTGCCGCTGCCGACGGTGGTGTTGGTTTCATCTATCCATACACCGGCACCGACCTGGATTCCAACAGCCTCTATCAGTGCGGCCTGCTCGTCGCTACCGACAGCAATCACGTGTCCGACGGCATTACGAATCTGCACTACTCCGTTGACATTGACTTCAACGTGGCCGCCGATGGCAATCTGGTCGAGGTCCCGTCAGGTCTGCTCGGCGATGTCGAGACAGTCTCCCGATTCGAGGACAGCGGTGCACCACACCCCCTGGGGATCACCATCACCCAGCGTAGCGCCTCCTGTATCGATGGTGTTTGCGCGAACTATGTTATCCTCGAATACACGATCAAGAACAGCAGCGCCGAACTACTCGACAATCTTCGGGTCG
>JBDRQZ010000116.1:0-4314 GCA_043826025.1 bacterium
CCCAGAGGTTGGGAGAACCCTGAGCCGAGAATGTAAACGATGTGTTCCATTGTGATATGTCCCCTTGTTTATCAAACACAGAGTAGCAGGAATTCGAGGATTGTCAAGCTCCAAGAGAGCTTGACCTACAAGCAGTCGCCCGGGGGTGTCGCCCTCGCGGAGGCGAGGGTCCACTCTTCAACTAAGATAAGAATGGGGCCTCCGCTCCCCGATGACACTCGGGGACAGGCTTCGCGGAGCTGACAATCATTTCAAGCAGCTAGCTGTAAATCGTCGCCCCTGCGGAGGCAGGGGTCCAGCACTGCTGAGTCTAGCTGGGATGCTTGCTTGGCGAGCACTGTTAATAGGCATGGTAACTATCCCCCGCGCCTCGTGATCCCACGTCAACGAACTTCTCGAACTAACCTGTGCTGGGTCCCCGCCTACGCGGGGATGACCAATAGAGGCGCGGGGATGACAATCATTTCAAGCAGCTAGCTGGAAATCGTCGCCCCTGCGGAGGCAGGGGTCCAGCAACCTTCGGTTTGGCAGAAATGTCCACTTGTCAAGCAGTGTGATGGACGTGGAGCATCTATTGTGATTCGCCAGATCCCACGTCAATGGGTTTGTTTGAACTCACCGGTGCTGGCTCCCCGCCTGCGCGGGGACGACAAACCAAGAGTTCGAACCACCCTCGATCAGGTCGAGGGGGGACCAGAGGTTCGGACGTACGAGTAGGGGTCGAGCGTGCTCGACCCGCTGGCGCAGCACGCTGCGCCCCTACTTCTTCTCCAGCGCCTTGAGTTCTTTGCGTCTGTTCTTGAGCTTGGTGTAGACCCGGTCGGCGCCTTTTTTGTCGAAGAGCGACCGCGCCTGCGCGCGTTCGTATTCCTCCTCCAACCGCGCGATCTCTTCCTTCAGTTCCTCGATTTTGTCACTCACCGTCACTACCTCCCAAGTTATTGATGAACTCTATTGCCTTACGTAATCGTTTAACCACCCGCTCCTTGCCGATAGCCGCCAGCATATCATAGAGCGGCGGCCCACCGGTCAGGCCACTCACCGCCAGACGGGTCGGGTGAATCAGTTGTGCCGCATTGATCTCAAGCTCTTCAGCCAGCGCCTGTAGCGCCTGCTCGCTCGATTCTTTGGTGAAATCACCGACCTGCTCGAAGCGCGCAGCCAGTTTCTCCAGCAACTGAGCCACACCCTCTTTACGGAACTGCTTCTTGACACCTTTGGCATCATATTCGAACTCATCGACAAAGAAGTAGTAGCCGATCTCGGCGAACTCGGGCAAGAGCCGGCAGCGTTCTTTCAGCATCCTCACCACACTCATCAACCACTGCCAGCGGGTCTCGAGGTAATACTTGGTGGTGAGGCCTTTTTCGACCAAAAGCGGCGCCACCAGTTCGGCAATCTGGTGGTCGGTCTTCTGGCGCAGATACTCACCATTCATCCAGGTCAGTTTCTGCGGATCGAAAATCGCGTTGGCGACCCCGATACCTTCAATGCTAAAAATCTTGATCATCTCCTCACGGCTGATCACCTCGCGGTCATCCTTGGGCGACCAACCCAACAGCGCCAGGAAGTTGAACATCGCTTCGGGCAGATAGCCCTGATCGCGATACTCGGTGACGCCGGGATCACCCTTGCGTTTGGAGAGCTTGGCCTTGTCAGGTCGCAACACCAGCGGCACATGGGCGAAAATCGGCTTCTCCCAGCCCAGCGCCTCATAAAGTTGCTGCTGCAGGAAAGTGTTGTTGACATGGTCATTGCCGCGAATCACATGAGAGATCCGCATCCGGTGGTCATCGACCACCACCGCGAAATTGTAGATCGCGTTGCCATCCGATTTGACAATAATGAAATCATCCATCTGAGTGTAGTCGCGTTCGATCTTACCAAGCACAGCATCCTCGACCACCGCCGTGCCGCTGCTCGGCAGCTTGAGTCGGATCGTGAATGGGAGGTTGGCTGCCAGCTTCTCCATGACTTGCTCTTCAGTCAGGTCACGGCAGGTGCGATCATAGCGATAATCCTGCTTAGCGGCCTCGGCAGCCTTGCGCTTCTGATTGAGTTCATCCGGCGCGCAGAAACAGCGGTAGGCTTTGCCCTCGCTGAGCAATTGTGCCGCATGGGGCTTATATGACTCCAGCCGCTGCGACTGGTAGACAACTTCCTCATCGGATTCGAGACCCAGCCAGCGCAGCCCGTCGAGAATGATGTCGACAAACTTCTGCTCGGAGAGTTCGAGGTTGGTGTCCTCGATTCGCAGCAGGAACTTGCCGCCCTGGTTGCGAGCAAACAGCCAGTTGAAAATCGCCGCGCGCACCGTGCCGACATGCAGATAGCCGCTCGGGGCGGGCGCTATGCGAACGCGTACCTCAGATGTTGTCATACGTTGCTGCTGGGCCCCTCCGGGTCTCGTGGCGGCGGCGGCTGCGGTGGTTCGTATGGCGGTGGCGGGGTCGCAGTCCTCGCGACGGGTTGCATCACTACCGCTTTGACCTCGGCAAACTCCAGTTCCAACCCGCCGATCATCTTGACCACCAGGTTATAGATCAGAGCTGCCAATGCGGCGCCGACCGTATTGACAATCGCCATAAAGATCGACATCAATATCGGCAGGATGACCAGCATCACGCCACCGACAAACATTCCCGAGATCCCGGGAAAATCGTCGGGCATCTGACTCATCGGAATCGCCATCATCATCATGATGAGCAGCGCGTAGAGAATCCCGACCGCAAAACCGATCACGAGGCTCAGCAGGAAAGTGACCTTAATCGCCGACCAAACCCCGATCCGCTTCAATTCTAACTTCATTCAACCTCCCTGGTTATCTGCAGGATAGGCCCGAAACCGGTTATATCGCAAGGAGTTTTTGGCTTCGGCCAGCCGCCCGCCCTGAATTCGCTGGCGAGCCGGAACCGAGCGACTATATTAGTGGTTCTTAGTCTGTGTTATAGACTTAGAAGAGAGAGTGATGATGCTGAAACGTGTGATAATAATCGGATTGGTGGCGCTGGTCGGCGCGGCGGGCGGCTATGCCTACTACTACTATGTCGGCTGTCAGGGCGGCACCTGCGCGATTGCCGCCTCACCGATACTCTCGACTCTGTTGGGGGCGGTGCTGGGAGGCTCGCTGGGGATGGTGGCCGCCGAGGGAAGGAAATCCTGATGCCGATTTACGAATACCACTGCAACGACTGCGCCAGGGAGTTCGAACTGCTGATCATGCGGCGCTCCGAGGCGGATGAGCAGGCCTGTCCGGCCTGCGAGTCGGCAAATGTCCAGCGCAAGATGTCGGCGTTTGCCCGACCCGGCGGCGGTGGCGGCTGCGGTGACAACTGCAGTTGCAGTACGCCCTCAACCTGACACCGATAAGTTTAGCGGACGGTCGTCCGCTTCCCAATTCATTCTAGAGTGCGGCGACAGTCTCAGCAGGTTGCTGAGTTGTCGCCTTGGATTCGAAATAGGGGAAAGTAACCCTGATCGTCGTGCCCTGTCCGGGGGCGGACTCAATGTCGAGTCGACCATCATGGTTGTCGATGATCCGCCGACTGACCATCAGACCGAAACCGTGGCCTTTATCCTTGGTCGTGAAACGATCCTTAAACGCCTTGCTGCGATTCTCCGGCGAGAAGCCACAGCCATTATCGCGAATCACCAGCGTGAAATTCTGCATCTCCGGATTCGTTTTGGTGACAATCGTGATTCTACCATCCTCCCGCTCGAGACCGATAGCATCGGCGGCGTTATTGAGCATATTGTAGAGAAACTGCTGCATTTGTGCGGGGTCCAGATTTTGAATCGGCAGCTTGGCATCAAGGTCGGTGCTCACTTCGATGTGACGGAAACGCTTCTGGTGCGCGGTGAAGCTGACGATTTCCGAAATCAACTCATTGAGGCCGCAGTCCGCCCGTTTCGACTCCATCTTGCCGGCATCGGAAAGCGAGGCGGTAAACTTCTCGACATTCTGCAAATGGGTCTTCACCTTCTCCAGATGCTTGGTGCCGCTTTCCGGCAGGTTGTCCCCGACCTTCATTTCGAACAGTTCGATGTTCGAGGTGATAATGGTCAGGAAATTGTTCAGCTCATGGGCGATCTCCGCCGACATCAGACCCTGGGTCGCGGCTCGTTCGAGGCCGATCATGTGGTTTTGTACATTTTCCAGTTCGGCCATCGTCGCCCGCGCTTCTTCATAGAGCATCAGGTTTTCCAGCGAGATCGAGGCCAGACTGAGCATCACGGTCAGCAGTTTGCGGTCGGCTTCCTTCACCCCTAACTCGCGCTCGCTGCAGAGGGTCAGCACGAGCTTAAGATTCTGAT
>JBDRQZ010000117.1:0-2564 GCA_043826025.1 bacterium
AGAGGCTGATCCCGGCCGAGTAGATGTCGCACGAGGTGAAATCCTCGATTTTCTCCTCGGTGAATTGCTCCGGCGCCATGTATTGGGGCGTGCCGGCCGAGGTGCCGGTTCTCGTCAGTCTGGGATCGGCAAGATCGCGCGAGATTCCGAAGTCGATGATCTTGACCTGCCGCTTTGTCGTGATCATGATATTCGACGGTTTAATGTCGCGGTGTGTCACGCCATGACGGTGGGCATAGATGAGTGCATCGAGCACCTGCAGGAAGATATTCTGAATCTCCTGCAAGTCGATCTCTTCACCGCTGGTGATCAGGTCCTTGAGCGTGGTGCCGTCGATGAACTGCACGACCAGAATCAGGTCATTTTCGTGAGTGAAGAAATGCTTCATCTGGCAGATGTTGCGGTGGTCGAGTTTGGCCAGCGTGTTGGCCTCTCGCAGGAAGCGCTTCTTTTCCCCTTTGGACTTGAGGATTTTCAGCACGACCTGCACGTCAGCCAGGTGGACGTTGCGGGCCAGATAGATTTCCCCCTGCCCACCTTCGCCGATCTCTCGAAGGACCTCGTAGTCCCCCAGCCTCTTGCCAATCATCGCCGACAACTATCCCGCTGAGTGCTGCCTAATTTATTCAACTCTCGATTGAAACCCTGTCATCCAAGTCTTTGATATGGCAAAATCTGGTTGATCAACAGGAGAATGTCAAGTAGTTTAAACCCGGCGGCCCTCTCTCTGAACGCTGGCCGTTGAGCCTGTACTTCAAAGTGCGTCTTCGTCATCGGTGCCGGGTTGCGATTTCCTCCGGCCCCGGATTTCCGTAATCGTCCAATCCTGACAGCGGAGCGCCGCCTTGGCAACACCTTCGGGAAAAGCATTGACACTGCCAGCAGATTTGCCTATATCAGGGTCACATATCAACAAAGTAGAGAGCTATGCGCCTCGGAGGTCTTGGTATCAAGTGGCTAACGGGTTAAGGGTGTTTGCAGACTCACCAAAGCTCCGGATCAAACGACAGGCAAAGGTAAGGGGAGTTCCATGGCCAGTGTCAGGGAGAGTCGCGAAGAATTTCTGACGGATTGCGATTATGTTGTCCGCGCGCCGGGCAGTTTCTTTTTTAGTGGTGAGCACAGCGTCGAGGTCGGCCAGCCGGCCCTGCTGATTGCAACTGACTTCTGGATGTATGCCGGCGTCAAGCGTCGTCGCGCCGCCACGTTTTCGATAACGCTGACTGAGCCCAATCCATCAGCTCCGCTTGACGACGAGGATATGCTGGATCCGGCTCTTCACTATATCGCGCCGACCAAACTCGACAAGCATCTGAAGGGCAGTCTCAGCGAACTGCGGGCAGGTTTGCGCGAATGGCAGCAGCAGACAACCGGCGTATCCAGCTTCGATCTACAGGTCTGGTCCGACTTTCCGTTCGCAGTTGGGCTCAATGCGGGCGCCGCGCTCAGTGCCTGCCTCGGCATGATCCTCTACTTCGAGGAGAAGAAGGCGGCCAATGACGATCCCCTGAACATCAAGGAACTCAACCGCCAGGTTCTCGAATTCGCAAATCAGGACTATCAATTGTTGCAGCAGAATGAGGCCTTCCAACGCATCTTCTGTCTTGGTCGTTGGTGTGACAACCTTCTCTCCGGTCGTCTTCAGTGTGGTGCCGCGGTCTATACGTCGCTGGCCCGTACTGTTGCCAATCGGCACGGCGCGAACCCGGGTCAGATCATGTTCCTCTTTGCAGAGACTCCTGACGACGTCACAGTCCAACCGGTTGAACGAGAAAAGATTGATTTCGTCGAGCAGACCGCAAAGATCGCGACTCAGAAAGTCTACGCCACGAGGATCGCAATGCCCGACTGGTTGGAGACAGCGTATGGCATGACGCTTCTCTACAGCGGCGCGCGCGCAGATTCCACGCCGGTCCATGGCGAGCTAAAGCATTGGCATCGCATGCATGTCGATCTGGTCTCGAGACTGCTGTGGGAGCGCCTGGGCGAGATCCCGGCTGAGGACATTGCCAAACTCCAACCGCCGATTCGCTACATCCTTGAAGGTGCAGAGGGGATGACAGAGAAGGAGAAGTCGCTCAGCCGACTTCCGCACGAGGTCTACCTCTCCGCCCTGGGAATGATATCTCTTCGTATTCTGGAGGTTCTGGACCCGGAAGTGACGACCGGTGGACCTTCCGACCTCAACAAGCTGATTATCGATAACAACAAGATGCTCAAGGCTTATGGGATCCTCAGGCCGCCCCTGCGGACTTTCAAGAGTCAACTGAGGAAAGAGATTCTGCCGGAGAGCCTGCGAGAGAAGTGCTGGCTGAAGATCACCGGGCCCGGCAATGGCGGTGATCTTATCATCTTCGCGAAGAGCAACATTCTCCGCCAGATCAATAAGTTTCTGCAGGGCAGGTTCTTTCTCGAACTGAAGGAGAATGAAGCCCGCTGGCACGAGGATTTCAAGAATGAGCAACTGCCGCAGATACACTGCACTTCGGTAACCAACAATAAATTTATTCCTGAAAACTGTGCCGCAGCTTTCTACACCAGAAACACCAGAAAGAAAGAAACCG
>JBDRQZ010000118.1:0-2146 GCA_043826025.1 bacterium
TGGCCGCCTCGGTGGCCAGGTAAACGCTGAAGAAGCCGGTGTCGTGGTAGTAGTCCTGCATCGTGTAGATGCTGTAAGCCAGGCCATGCTTCTCGCGCACCGACTGGAAGAGCCGCGAACTCATCCCGCTGCCGAGAATCGTGTTGACCACCAACAGCGCATACTTAGCGGGATCGGCAAAGGAGAAAGTCGGCATCCCGAGGCAGATATGTGTCTGCGCCGATTCGCGCGAGAAGACCTCGCGGTGGCCTTTTTCATAATTGGGAGGGTCCAGCCGGTTGCCATTCTTGGCGGCCGCAAAGCTGAAGCGCGCCGAGACCTGCTCCACCAGTTTGTTATGATCGACATTACCGGCCGCGGCGATCACCACCCGATCGGTGGTGTAGTTCTTGCCGACGAAATCGAGCAGACCGTTACGGCCAATTGCGCCGACAGTTTCCGGGCTGCCGATGATTGGCCGGCCCAGCGGATGGGAAGCCCAGGCAGTCGACGCGAAATAGTCGTGAATGATGTCGGAAGGTGTGTCGATCTGATCCTTGATCTCTTCGAGAATCACTTGCCGCTCGCGCTCGACCTCCTCTTCGGCAAACAGTGAGTTGGTTAGGATGTCCGCGAGAATATCAAGTGCCGTGTCAAGGTGTTCGTCGAGGAGACGGGCATAATAGCAGGTGTATTCGCGACTGGTGAAGGCATTGAGCGTGCCGCCCAATGATTCCAGGCTGTGCGCGATTTCCCGCGCATCGCGCGTCGCCGTGCCCTTGAAAGTCATGTGCTCGATGAAGTGCGAGATGCCGTTGACGGCCGCGGTTTCATTGCGACTGCCAACGTCAAACCAGACTCCGAGCGAAATCGATTTGAGAGAGGGCATTCGTTCCGTGACGACCCGAATGCCACTTTCCAACTCGCTGCGACGATACCCTAGTTCCGTCACCTAGCGTCGATTCCTGTCACGCGGTCCACGCCCGCCGCTACGACGATCATCCGAACGATGGCGGTCACCGCCACGATCGCCGCGATCGCCTCGGTCGCCTCGGTCACTTCGATCGCGCGGTGGACCACTGCGCTCGACCCAGCCTTCCGGCTTGTCGAGGAGCGCCTTGCGTGAAAGCCGGACTTTGCCGTCAGGATCGACCGAGAGCACTTTGACGTCGAACTTGTCGCCGACCTTCATGATGTCTTCGACCCGGTTGACGTGCTCGTAGGCGATCTCGGAGACATGCAACAGCCCGTCGGTGTTCGGTAGAATCTCGACGAAAGCGCCGAATTCCGCGATACGCTTAACCGTACCGTGGTAGACCCGATCGACTTCCGGCTCCTCCACCAGCGCCAGGACCATTTCCTTAGCGCGGTTGCCTGCCTCACCATCGACCGAACCGATTTGCACGGTCCCATCATCTTCGATGTTAATCGTCGTGCCGGTCGCCTCAATGATACTGCGGATCATCTTGCCACCCGGCCCGATCACTTCGCCGATACGATCCGGCTTGATCTTGAAAGTGATAATACGGGGCGCGTACGCCGAAATCTCGGCGCGCGGTTCGGCAATCGTCTCAGCCATTTTGTCGAGAATATGGAAACGCGCTTCTCTGGCGCGCTCCAACGCCTCTCGCATAATCGCAATCGTCAGACCGCCAATCTTGATATCAAGCTGGAAGGCGGTGATGCCATCCCTGGAACCGGCGACCTTGAAATCCATGTCGCCGAAATGATCTTCGGCGCCGAGAATGTCGGTCAGCACGACATTCTCGTTCTCCGCCATGATCAGCCCCATGGCGATACCCGCCACCGGTGACTTGATCGGCACACCGGCATCCATCAGCGCCAGGGTGCCGCCACAGACCGTAGCCATTGAGGATGAACCATTCGATTCCATGATTTCAGAAACCAGGCGAATCGTGTACGGGAAGGCATCATCCTGCGGTAGCACCGGCTGGATCGCGCGTTCGGCCAGCGCGCCATGCCCAATTTCTCGGCGGCCGGGTCCGCGGTTGGGACGCACTTCGCCCACCGAGTATGGCGGGAAATTGTAGTGGAGCATGTAGTTCTTGGTTGAATCGCCTTCGAGCGCGTCAATCCGTTGCTCATCGAGCTTGGTGCCCAGAGTCGCGGTGACCAGCGCCTGCGTCTGCCCACGGGTGAAGAGCGC
>JBDRQZ010000119.1:0-5469 GCA_043826025.1 bacterium
CCGCCCAGCATCGAGACCGAATTGATCACATCAGCCAGGTGCCTGATATAATCGCTGTGATCCACATACTTGCCCTCGATGACCGCCGAGAACCACTCTTCCAGACGTGAGCGGGCGCGTTCATCCAGCGCCTCGACCAGGCGCCGCTTCAGACCGGATGAAGCGCAGATCTGGTTGATCAGGTCTCGGTGCAGTAGCGTATAGCTGAATCTCTCGGCGAGTTTCTCCGCCACATAACTACCCCGGCTGCCGCGCTGCCGCGAAACTGTAATCACCGGACGAAAGTGCTCAGCCGGAGCATCGCGACGCGCCTCACCGGCATCGATCTGACGCTCCAACTCCCAACGCCGCATTTGGCGATCGATAATCGACTCAATCGAACTCATCGGCTTGCCTCGTGTGATTAGTGGTGCAATCTGTCGCCATTACAATATCCTGCCCGGAGTCGGCGGAGTCAACCGGTATTCTCGCTTAGCAGCATTGCAGCGCTTTCAAGCTAGGGCTCTCGCCAGATATTCAGGATTTAGAGCAGCAGTAGGGCTGTATCAGAATTGGCGCTTGAAGTCATCCGGCAGATTAATCCTTGGATGCTCCTCGAAGTAACTCTGCTGTTCCGGGCGGCTGCGGAGCGCCAGCGGGTCGCGGAGCCCCAGCCGCCTGAGCCAGCCGACTGGCGTGATGACCAGATAGAAGATTAAAGCCGTAAACAACGGCGAGGTGATCCGCCCTAAGGCGAAGCTGACCCCCATCCATACCCAGTAAACCAGCCTGCCGACTGTCGGCAGCAGCCAGCTCAGCAGGGCCAGAGAGACACCGGCGGCGGCAACCGACAACGCGGCGCGTTGACCGGAGGCCCACAATAGCAGCAGTGCCATTAGGATGGCCGCTATCGCCAGGCTCAGTGCGAAGGATTTTATCTTTTGACGGTCAGGCCACCAGTCAATGCGTCCAAACATAGTCGCTAATCTCCGGCCAGGGTCCGGCGGTAATCCAGCACCCCGGGATAGGGCGGCTGCTCATTCTTGCGCAGCAGGAAATTCTCTAACAGCAGCAGATCGATATCCGTGAACATGAAGCAGCGATAGGCTTCGGCTGGGGTGGCGACAATCGGCTCGCCCCGGATATTAAAGCTTGTATTCACAATCAGCGGACAGCCGGTGCGCTGTTCGAAAGCTTTGATAATGTCATAGAAGCGGCCATTGCGCTCCCGCGTGACGGTCTGGAGCCGCCCGGTATAGTCGACATGAGTAACTGCCGGAACGGTGGAACGCACCGCCTTCAGTTTAGCCAGCCCGGTCAGCGACTGCTCTTCGGTAGTAGGTTTCCGGCGTTGCGAGGCCGCCAACGACTCGACCAGCAACATGTAGGGGCTGTTACAGTCCGATTCAAAATAGTCGGCGACTCGCTCGCGCAGGATCGCGGGCGCAAAGGGCCGAAACGATTCGCGAAATTTGATTTTGAGATTGAGTCGGCTCTGCATCTCCGGCGAGCGGGCATCGGCCAGGATACTGCGCGCGCCCAACGCTCGGGGACCAAACTCCATCCGCCCCTGAAATAGCCCCACCACCTGCCGCTGATCGATCGCCGCCGCTACCTCGGTCGTGGCTTCGGTGTCGGTCAACTCCCGATAAGCCGCCCCGATACTGTCGAGATATTTCCGGATTTCTTCACTGCTGAACTCCGGTCCCAGATAGCTGCCCTGCTGACTGTCGTCAGGCCGAGGCTGCCGTGGTTTCTCCAGGAACAGGTGCCAGGCTGCCAGTGCCGCACCAAGAGCGCCGCCGGCATCACCTGCCGCAGGTTGGATAAAGATCTCCTCAAAGATGCCGGCGCGGCGGATGAGGCCGTTCGCGACCGAGTTTAAAGAGACCCCACCTGCCAACACGAGGTTTTTCTCTCCCGTCAGTTTCTTTGCCGTCCGCGCCAGCCGCAACATGATCTGACTGGTGACCTCCTGGATCGAGGCTGCCAGATCGAGATGCTCCTGTTTGAAGGGCGCATTCGTCGCTTTCGGAGGAAAGCCAAAAAGCTCCTGGAATCTCGGCGATGTCATCCACAGGCGGACGCAGTAGCTGAAGTATTTCTGTCGCAGCCGGAACGAACCATCCTCTTTAAGGTCGATCAACTCCCGCAGGATCAGTTCGACGTACTTTGGCTCACCATAGGGTGCGAGCCCCATCACCTTGTATTCCCCCGAATTCACCTTGAAACCGAGGTAGTAGGTGAAGGCTGAGTAAAGCAACCCCAGCGAGTGAGGAAACTTAAGTTCCTTGAGTAACTCGAGGCGGCGCCCCTCACCCCGGCCGATGGTCGTTGTCGACCACTCCCCCACGCCGTCGACCGTGAGAATCGCCGCTCGTTCAAACGGCGAAGGATAGAACGCCGAGGCCGCATGCGACAAGTGGTGCCGATTAAACAGCAGCTCACCCTGAAACTTGTCGCCCAAGCCCCGCCTGATCTCGCGCGGGATCCGCAGCTTATAGTTCAACCAGACCGAGAGTGCCTTGGCAAATGAGCGCAGACCGCGTGGCGCGAAGGCCAGGTAAGTCTCCAGCAGACGCTCAAAGGTCAGCAGCGGTTTATCATAGTAGCAGACAATGTCGATTTGCTCCGGCCCGATACCGGCGAAGTTGAGGCAGAAATTGATTGCGTGCCGCGGGAAACTGCTGTCATGCTTGATCCGGCTGAAGCGCTCCTCCTGCGCCGCCGCCACAATCTCACCATCGCGCAGCAGTGCCGCGGCGCTGTCATGGTAGAAAGCTGAGATCCCGAGAAGATACATCGCTTTGAGTATAACGCGCTGAGCCGCAAAATGGGCAAAAAAGAGAGGCGCCCGGCAGTGCCGGGCGCCTTAGTCGCTTTCATACTTTGACTCTTGCCGAGGTTACTTTTTCGGCGGTACGATAGCGTCCTTGCAGGCTTTGGCGACACGGAACTTGACCACAGTCTTCGCACTGATCTTGATCTGTTCGCCGGTCTGCGGGTTACGGCCCATGCGCGCCTTGCGATGCGCCTTCACCAGCTTGCCAAATCCGGGAAGAGTGAACTGTCCCGACTTCTTGGTCTCGGCCACGGCAGTCTTGTGCAGAGTGTCGAGGAACTTGTTGACATCGACCTTCGTCATGCCGGTCTTGTCGGCCATCAGGCCCACGAGTTGGGACTTGGTCAGCGGCTTGTTAGGCATTGTGCCTCCATCAGGTTTGAGTAAGTACTAATAAGGACTGGGTTCAAATCATCTTGTTTCGTTTTTCGCCCTTATTTTACTAGTGTTTGCGCGTGGTTTAATAACATTTGTTCAAATAGTTGGCAATAAAAAAATACGTTTGTCGACAACTTTTTTTGCCACTCGACACCGATTTGGACCGCATAAACAGCGGTCAGAATCAGACCTCACAGTTTGCCCGAAGCTGGTGAAGTCGCTGAAACCGGTACGCAGGCCATCCATGATAGGTCCCATCGACGACTTGACCTGTCTCGCAAGTGCTTGTCAATCTATCGTTTACACGATGCGACAAGGGACCACCCCCAGTGCCTGCGGCGCGGCCCTGACAAATCCTGCTGCTCCGGCCCCACCTCAAGGGCCCTGGTGAGCGCTATTTTCAAGGGTCAAAAGAAGGCTCGAAAAGATGCTGCTTTTGCGGTCAGGCTGCTATTGCCAATTCGGCGGTTTTCTCTAAGTTGGAGTGATGTTTTTGAATTTTTCGATAGCTGCTTCGACTTTCTATTGGTGCCTCGCCTGCGGCCTGTTATTGCTGGCGTTGCTGCTCTCGCCCCGATTGCGCAACATCCTGCCGGCGTCGCCGCTCTTCTGGCTCACACTTGGGTCGGTGGTGGTGGCCGGAATGATCCTGCTCCCGAGCAAGAATCACCTCCTCGGTGACGGCCTCTCCCACCTCGGCAACGTCGGCCGCTGGTTTTCGCCCACCGAGCCACTCGATATCTTTCTCCACCAACTCGTGGGGCAACTGACCGGCTCCCTACTTCTCAGCTACCACCTGATCGCCGGGCTTGCCGGGCTCTTCTACCTGTTCGGCCTCTACCTCATGTCACGGCTCGGCGACTCACCACTTGAACGCTGGGTGATTATCTTCTCATTCCTGGCAACCGCAACTATTCAGTTCTATTTCGGCTATGTCGAAAGCTACACTCTGCTCAACCTCTTCACGCTCTATTTTCTCTATTTCGCCTGGCGTGACCTGACACGTGACAGGATCAGCAAACTGCCCCTGCTCTTCTTTGTATTGGCGGTCATCTCCCATTTTGCCGGGATGGCGCTGCTGCCCGGGGTGCTCTATCTCTACCGTCGCAATCTTGGTCGCGGCGGTCTCTACCTGCTGGGCTTATTGATTCTCGCAGCAGTGGTCGCCGCCTACCTGGTAGACATCACGATTATCACGGTGCCGCTCTTCAAGACCGATTTTTCGGCTTATACCCTGTTCTCCAAAAAGCATCTACTCGATCTGGCGCAACTACTGCTCTTGATCACTCCGGCTTGCTGGTTGGCGCTCTTCGCGAGGCGCTTCGACCGACCGGTGAAGTTCGCCCTAGTCGCGCTTGGCGGCGCCCTGCTCTTCACCTTACTGGTCGACCCCAAGATCGGAGCTTTCCGTGACTGGGACCTGCTCTCGATTTACGCGCTGCCGGTTTGTCTGCTGATCGCGCTGCGCGCCCCGCGCCACCTGTTGACCGTGGCGGCGTTGGTACTGATCGTGGCGCTGCGGATCGCTCCCTGGCTGGTCTTCAACAGCCAACCGCAACTTGAGTATATGAAACAGGTGGTGGCTGACGATCTGCATTACACCGAGCAGTATGACAATGGCCAGCGACTTTCGAGTTGGGGATTTCTATTGTCTGAGATGGGGGACTATCAGGCAGCGGAAGCCGTCTTTCTTGAGCGATTGCGATACAAACCCAACGATCTGCACGTCTTGAACATGCTGGTACGGGTGGAGTTCAAGCTGGGCGAGTTCGCGGCAGCCCATAAGCACTGCCTGCAGGCGCTGGTTTTCCGGCCCAATGACCAGGATTTCCGCTATCGCGCCATGTACACGGCGTTTCGTGCCGGCAATCTTGATAAGGTCATCGAGCTGGGTGCCAATTCACCACCCGGATTCTGGCAGGGCGAGCATGTCCAGCGGCTCTACGCCGGCGTGCTGTCCATGCAGGGCAAAGACCGGGAGGCCATCGCTGAGGCCAAGAAAGTCGAGATCGAGGATATCGACGGCTATTTGCCCTGGATACTCTCGCACGCCGCTGCCACAATCGGCGACTCGCTCTATGCGCGAAAGATGGCGATCGAGGCGGTCGAACTCGATTCGTTAAATCAGGAATATCAGCTCTGGCTTGATTCACTGACGGCTCTTGACAATCGATAGGGCCAGAGGCTATACTGGAGTTAAGCAATGCCGGCAAATCTAACACCAGTCTATAAAGAGGCCGAGCAGCGGTATCGCCAGGCCAATACCGACC
>JBDRQZ010000120.1:0-11048 GCA_043826025.1 bacterium
CGAACCAAAGTCGGGATCGCGACAACATTGATGGCAACCACCCCCATCCTGATGATTCCAATGGTGCGTATCATCTACAAGGAACAAGTGAGCTATCGCGCAATTATCGGAACGGTGCTGGCAATTGTCGGAATAGCGCTTATCTTTACGCGCTGAGTCCTGAGCGGACGGATCGGCGCAAAGACCAGGGAGAGAGACATGAAACTGATGATATCGACCATTCTGTTGTTTATAGCTTCAACAGCCCTTGGGGGTGAGATGACTGCCGTTCAAAGTGCATTGGAGAAAGCTGATTCTCTCTTTAATGAGCGCAAGTATGAAGAATCACGGCCGGCTTATGAGTCGCTGCTGGCGGTTGCCGAGCAGGAGCAGGATCGCTCGGCGCAGGTGGAGGCGCTGAGCCAGATCGCTCGTTGCCACTTACTCAATAATGATAAAAAGGAATGCGCCGCCTGGCTGGCTAAAGCTGAAAGGCTGGCAACGCCGGAGGAACCGGGCGGCTGGTCCCGTTATCTGGGCGTGCGTGGCCGCCTGGAGTGGAAACGAGATGACCTGCCGACCGCGGTCAAGACCTTCGAGGAAGTGTTTGACTACTGCCGTAGCCACGATCTCAATAGTCGGGCTATCGATGCGGTTCATATGGTCGCGATTGTCGGCACCCCGGAGCAGCAGATTGAATGGGGCTTCAAAGGGATCAAACTGGCCGAGGAGACCGGCACGACGCGTTGGCTCGGGCCGCTCTGGAACAACCTGGCGATAACCTATTCCGATCAGCAGGAGTGGGAGAAGTGCGTCGACGCGTTCCGCAAGGCGCGCGAGTATCACTGGCTATATGGTCAGGAAATCCACAAGCTTTACGCCGACTACCACATCGGCTGGGCATTGCGAATGAAGGGCGACCATCAGGAGGCGCTCACCTGGCTGCGGCCGGTGCTGGCCTGGGCGGAGCGGCTGGGAGACGACGACGTTATGGGTCAGACCTCGCAGGATATCGGCGAGATCGCGATCGCGGGCGGAGACAGGCAGACAGGAGTGGAACTGCTGCGGCGGGCCAAGGCTTGTTTCGAACGCGAGGGTTATGCCGATTTTGCGCCTGAAATCCTCCAGAAGCTGGAAGCGCGATTGGTCGAGCTATCCGAATAATCCGGCAGGGATTACATTTCCTTGACAGATTCCTTGCACAAACCTACATTCTGGCGCTTGTTTTCACGCCTGTAAGGAGAGACCGGATGGAGAAAAAGGACTTTCTGAAAGCCGAGATCGAACACTTCGACATCAAGGTTTTCGACGCCGGACCACTGGTCGACCAGTACGGCAAAATGGCCTTTCAGGCGCGCAATCTGGCGCGCGCAGCCCGGATCTACGAGACCATGGTCAACGACAGGGATTGTGCGATCATCCTCTGCCTGGCCGGATCGCTGTTCTCGGCCGGGTTGAAGCGGGTCGTACTGGATCTGGTGCGCGCCAACATGGTCGACGTCATAGTCTCCACCGGGGCGATAATTGTCGATCAGGATTTCTTTGAAGGTCTCGGCTTCCGCCACTATCAGGGCACACCGATGATTGATGATGGCCAGCTTCTCGATTTGCACATCGACCGCATTTATGATACCTATATTGACGAGGACCAGCTTCGCATCTGCGACAGCACGGTCAGAGACATTGCGGATGCGCTGGAGCCGAAAGCGTATTCGGCCCGCGAGTTCGTGGTTGAGATGGGCAAGTGGCTGAGCAACCACAAACAGGGCGAGGAGTCGGTGGTACGCGCAGCTTATGAGGCACACGTGCCGATTTTCGTGCCGGCATTTTCCGATTCAAGCGCCGGGTTCGGCTTGGTGGAACATCAGTACAAACGTGGCGACAAACCCAAGGTCGCGATTGACTCAGCCAAGGAGTTTCTCGAGCTGACTAAAATCAAGATGGCGAGCAGGGAATCGGGGTTGTTGATGATCGGCGGCGGCGTGCCGAAGAATTTCGCGCAGGATGCGACGGTTTCGGCTGAGATCCTGGGCGCCGAGGTGGAGATGCACAAGTATGCGGTGCAGATCACGGTGGCCGATGAACGGGATGGTGCACTTTCGGGGTCGACACTGAAGGAGGCCCATAGTTGGGGCAAGGTCGATGAGGGCGCGGAACAGATGGTGTTCGCCGAGGCGACTCTTGCACTGCCGATTTTAGCAAGTTATGCATATCACCGGGCGGACTGGCGCTCCCGTCGGCCGCATGAGTTCAACAAGCTGTTGGAGGATTGATAAGGTGAGTGATTACATTCCACGCAGGATTTTCCTCACGAAGGGTGTCGGCGTTCATCGCGATCGTCTGGCCTCGTTCGAGTTGGCTTTGCGCAACGCCGGCATTGAGAAGTGCAACCTGGTAACTGTCTCCAGCATTCTGCCGCCGAACTGCAAAATCATCAGCAAATCCCAGGGCTTAAAGGAACTCAAAGCCGGCCAGATTACGTTTGCGGTCATGGCGCGCGATGACACCAATGAGCCGCATCGCCTGATCTCCGCGGCCGTCGGCGTAGCAGTACCGAAAAACCCCGATCTCTATGGCTATCTCTCCGAGCATCATGGCTACGGTCAGTCTGCGAAGCAGTCCGGAGAATACGCCGAGGATCTGGCCGCGACGATGTTGGCGACTACATTAGGCATCGACTTTGATGTCGATCAGGCCTGGGATGAAAGAAAGCAGGTTTACAAAGCCTCTGGTCATATAATCCGCACGCAGCAAATATGTCAGGCTGCCGTCGGAAACAAGAAGGGGCTGTGGACCTCAGTGGTCGCCTGTGCAATATTACTAGTGGATTGATTTCAGATGCAGACTCCCGACAACTTCGGCGGACTACCCGAACGCTACAGCAACTATGAGAAGTCCGGCATCGTAATCCTGCCGGTTCCTTTCGACAAGACCTCCACCTGGCAGCATGGCGCCGAGCTGGGGCCGGAGAAAATCATTGAGGCGGCCCAAAACATGGAGCTGTTCGATATCGAAACGGGCAGCGAGATTTATCATGAGGGCATCCACACAGATGCGCCGATTGTCGCCGAGACTTCAGCGGAGATGGTCGCTGCCGTCCAGACCCGGGTTGGACAGCACCTGCAGGCAGGGAAGTTTGTAGTTACGCTCGGCGGCGAACATACGGTCTCGCTGGGAGCGATACAGGCTCACTTGAAGAAGTTTGGGAATATCTCGATCCTCCAACTCGATGCGCACACCGACTTGCGTGATATCTATGAGGGCAGCAAGCTCAGCCACGCCTGCGTGATGGCACGGGTGCGCGAGTTGACTGATGAAGTAGTCGCGGTCGGCATCCGCAGCATGGATGAATCGGAGGGCGAGCGGCTGGAGGAGGAGCGCACGACTTTCGCACACGAGATGCAGACCAGCGGCTGGATCAAGCGGGTAGTGCGGGAATTGTCCGACCAGGTCTATATCACGCTTGATCTCGATGTTTTCGATCCCTCGATCATGCCCTCCACCGGCACCCCTGAACCGGGCGGCATGGATTGGTATCAGATGATGCGGCTGTTAGAGGCAGTCACGGAGGTCAAAAAGATCGTCGGCTTCGATGTGGTCGAACTTTGCCCGAATGAGCATAATCGAGCGCCCGACTTCCTGGCGGCGAAGCTGATTTACCGCATCCTCAGCATGCGCTTCGGGCGTTAAGCCGCCTTACTCACTATACCACCCTTTGTCGCCACCGGCGACTTCTGAAGCCATGTCCTCACCGGTGTTTGCAATCATTGATGATCTTGTCCAGCCGAAGGAGCTTGACCTAAGTGACCATGCGCGACTGTAACTACTAATCTTGCTTAGTTCGCCGGTGTCGCCGATTTCAGCATCTCGACAAACAGCGCCCTGACTTTTGTCACGGTCGCCGCCGGGCCGGTCAGCTTGAAGAAGACGCTGCCCTGCGGCCCCGGAACCACGGCGCCGATTAGTTTCCAGCCGGGATGCTCCGCCTTGACCGCCATCATCGGGCCGGCAGATTCCTTGTAGGTGCCAGTGACCTCTAGCAATGCGACTTTGCCAAGTGCGCTCTCCAGATCGGAGCGCTCGACACTCGCCGGCTCTTTCATCTGACCGATCCAGCGTTTGATATTGGCCTCGACGCTGCCACCCTGATCCGGACCGAAATAATAAACCGCGCATTCGGCCTTGCTGCTGTCACCTTCTACCGCAGCGATTTGATAGGTCGCGACCCGCATCGGCTTCTCCGGGGCAATAGTCCAATCGCCGGGAACATGCCATTGAATACCGGCGACCGAGCCGATGGTTTCTTTCGGCGCTGCTGCTTGCTCTTCCGCAGCCTTGTCATGGCTGGGAGTCATCTTGATTTCGTTCTCGCCTTCGGCCAGTAGCAGCGCCGGCAGCGCAAGAACAACCAGTAGTGTAAGTATTGTTTTTGTCATATCGGTTATACGCATCTGGTTCCGGTGAGTTGGTGTGCGCTACTCTAAGCAGACAGCCTATCTCTGTCGCCCCCGCGGAGCCTGTCCCCGAGTCTCGTCGGGGAGCCGGGGTCCAGCACCGCATAGTATAGCTGAGAAGCTGACGTGATATTCGCCCAGACAGATTCGGTTACTCTTCGCGTTTAAGCTACGTGATCCCACGTCCGCGAACTACCTGCACTAATCTGTGCTGGGTCCCTGCCTCCGCAGGGACGACGAAGAGTGGAGGCCGCTGCCTGTTTGTCGCCCTGGCGCAGGCCAGGACCCATGCTAAGGTATAGAGCAGTATCATAATTCTCGTGTAGTCCAACGATGAGGAGGTTAACCAATGACACGGTCTGGAAACAGTCCATGGATTCTGGCCTGCGCCAGAATGACTCGCTTGAGGGCGCAGCCAGAAGGCGAAGGTGCGGGCAGATGTGGACGCTTGTCCCGTGCCTGACACGGGATCTGCCGCGCACTAGGTACACCAGAAGGTGATTAGAGGTCGCCCCGGCGCAGGCCGGGGTCCAGCACAGTTGGAGAGTGCTGAGATCACGACTTCATTTCGGCGCATTAGGAGGCGCTGCTGGGTCCCGGCTCCCCCGACGAAACTCGGGGGCAGGCTCCGGCCGGGATGACCAGTCTTGGCAGCCTGCCTCAAAAGTGTCACCCGCGCCCTCTTATTTGTCATCCCCGCGCAGGCGGGGACCAAGCACCGATTGCGAGTGCAGCGATCACGACTTTGGTTTTCTGCTATTGGAGAATGTGCTCGATCCAGGACCAAGTCCGGGACGACGAGTCTCATGCAGCGCAGCCGGACTTGTCGCCCTGGCGCAGGCCAGAGCCCACGAAGATGATGAGTGCAGCGGCTGAAGTTATCAAGCAGTGCATTTGAATCCGTCATCCCCGCGCAGGCGGGGACCCATTCTTTGGGGCTTCAAGAGTGGATTCCCTCCTCCCAGGGAATGACAAATTCGACACGCCCTGAAATCCGGACGAACGTCCGGGCCACCCACCGATGGTTCTTGCTTCAAAGTCCGTATTTGTGCAAATTGGTTGGAGGTCACAAGAAGCGGACCGCCAGTCACACTGATTCCTAGGGGAATACAGATGGGGAGGATGAAGAAGATGGCAGAAGACGAAATCTCAAAGAGTAAGCAAATCACTCAGCTATCAAAAGAGCTACTCGATGACATTGAATTGGACAGGCTCTCGCCTGATAAGCTCTTATTGAAGGTAACGCGCCTGGCTAGGTTGACAGAATCCGAGCGAATTCAGAAGTGGCTCACTTTCGAGATGGTGGGATATACCTCAAAGGATATGCTAGCACTCGAATATATGGGCTACACAGGCAGATGGATTGACTTGTCAAAGGGTACAGGCTACTGGGGACCTCTCGCGCAGCAGGATGCGCAAATCAAGTCCGCTGAGAAAGCGCTTGAATCGACCAACATGCCGAACACAAGTGGTGACAAAGGCACATGGGTAATTGCAAACGTGATCGCGCATGCCAACGCCCTAAGGAGCGAGATAAATCAACTGAGTGCGATTAGGAGCAAGGTAATAGCTTTGATGCACGCCTTTGTATCTCAAGTATATTATGAGAAACTGCTTAGTGGACTTGCGGAATCATTATTTGAGAACTTTCGAGAGATAGTGGATCCGATGATAGCGGAGAGCGCAGAAAAGATACTTGAGAAGCTCCCATTCATAGAGATGAGATTGAGCGAAGGTGTTCCTGAGGCTATCAGTCAAGCGATGAACACCTGCCGCCGACTGATAGATGCGTTCGCGGATGCAGTTGCACCGTCCGAAACGGCAGAGACAGTGCTTGAGGACGAGATATTAAAGACAGGTCCACAGCACCATCTGAACAGGTTGACCCTGCACATAGCAGATAACACTTTCAGCAAATCCCGTAGGAAACGAATCAAACAATCTCTACGGAATGTCTATGAGCGAGTGTCGGCGGGAGTGCACTCTGACATCTCGACGAGCGAGGCGAAAGCGCTCCTCTTGCACACCTACCTGCTGCTCGGCGAGATTGTGCTGCTCGCGCACGATCAATCCTGATTTCGATTGTCGGTTGAACTCCTACAGTTCAGACGGGCTACTTAATCTCTTTCCGTATCCGGTCAACGAGAGAGCGGACATCTCTTGATCGAGCCACCGCTTGACCTATTGACAGCAGTTCGAAGTGAAGACCGTGCCGGAAGTCAGCGTGAACGCTTCGGTCAATCTCGGCAGCGATCTGGTGCTGGGACAGCTTCTTGCTTTTCGTGTTGCCGAGTATGAAATGGTGAGCACCGCCGGTATAGTTGCGGAAGTACTGAATCACCTCGCGCCTCGTGATCGACTTTCCCAATCGAATGCCCCCGATAGAGTTCAAATAGTCTGAAACATACCACGGGCGCTCAATATACTCCTCAAACTCACCCTCTGGTGGATGCTCGGCCGCAGTGCGCGAGACAACGGACACTTTGACGGCAAACCCCACATCAGCTTCCGCCGGTACTCCTGTTTCTGGATTGTCTACTCTGAAGGCGCCGAGAAGAGATAGATCAAGACCGCGTTGGCGTCCCCCTCCGGCAATCAATCCAATTGTTAGTTCTGGTTTGAGACCTTCGTGTTGGAGATACGCGCTGATATCTGGCCCACAAACCTGTGGTTGACGGTCAAATCCAAAGCTCCGCCACGCCCTTCCTAGCAGCCCACCTGTCAGCAGAAGATCTAAGGTTGTGCTTCCTCGCCGAAGATCGCCTGCCGACAGACTGTCTGGTTGCCCCGCCCACCATATGTTCCATAACCAATCAAGATCATCAACAAGTGACTCGTAGTGCTCCGCTTTCATGCTGGCCTCCCTGTTGGCAACGATTATACCCGGTGCTATGCTATCCTCAAAACTCCACCCTTCCCTCAATGGCTTTGGCCAGCGTCTGCGCATCGGCGAATTGCAGGTCGGTGCCGACGGGGAGGCCGCGGGCGATGCGGGTGACTTTGATATTCAGCACGTGAAGTAGTTTGGCGAGATAGACAGCGGTAGCTTCCCCCTCGGTGTCGGGACTGGTGGCGATAATCACTTCGCGGATATCGGACTTGCAACGAGTCAAAAGCTGCCTGATCCGCAAATCATCGGGACCGACCCCATCCAAGGGCGAGAGCACCCCGCCTAGCACATGGTAGACGCCACTATACTCACCTCCCCTCTCCAGCGCCACCAGGTCGGCCGCTTCTTCGACCACACAGATCAGAGTTTGGTCCCGTTTGACATTGGCGCAGACATAGCAGGGGTCGGATTCGGTGAGGTTGCAGCAGATACTGCACTCCCGCACGCGCGATTTGACCAGCGCAATCAGTTGCGAGAGCTCCTGCGCGTCGGCATCAGGCAGTTTGAGAATGTAGAACGCCAGCCGCTGCGCGGTCTTGCGGCCGATCCCCGGCATCCGTGAGAGCCGGTTGACCAGCTTCTCGAAAGTATCTGAAGAGCCAGTGCGGGCCATCGGTGCGTGCTGTTAGAGCCCCAGACTACCGAGATCGATCCCGCCGGTCAGACCCGACATCAGCTCCTGCTGCATCTGCTGGGCATTTTCCTGCGCCTGGCTGACCGCCGCGACAATCATATCTTCGAGCATCTCGACATCGCCATCAGCCAGAGCTTCCGGATCGATCTTGATCTCCTTGAGGTCTCCCTTGCCGGTGACAATCGCTTTGACCATCCCCCCGCCGGCGGAACCCTCAACCTCCTGATTGGCGAGTTCCTCCTGCGCCTCCATCATCTTGGCCTGCATCTTCTGCACCTGCTTCATCATATCGCCGAAACCTTTTTTCATCATGGGCTCCTTATAGTAAGGTCTACGATTTTCTACTGGTTGGGCAGGTCTTCGCGTTTGATCACTTTGGCATCGAGCACCGTCATCGCCTCGACCACCAGCGGATGTTCCTCTTTTTCCGAGTCGGCAAAGAGGTTGTTGCCCTCACGCGCTTTTTTGGGTGGCGCGAAATCCTGATCGACATAGAAATGCAGCTTCAAATCTTTGCCACCCAGATGCCGCAGGCGCTCCTCCAGCATAATCCGCGTATCCCGCTCCTGCAGTTGCCGGACATGGAATTCCCCCTGACGGTCAAACGCCACCATCAGTTTGTCATCCTTGATCTCGCGCGGCTGCGCCATCGAAAGCTTGATCTGCAGATTGCGATTGTTGCTCTTGAGATCGCGCAGCAACTCCTGCCACAAATCGCCAAGTTGCAGATCAGGTTTGGCGCGCGGTTTCGGTTTCTCAGGAATCGGATCGACAGGCGCTGGTGTTGCCGCCGGTCCCGGATTGGCGCTGTTGAGCCCCAGTCTCTGCTGCGGGCCATTGGCTTTCGGTCGCTCGACCGGATTATTGATCGGACCACCACTGGCCAATTGCTCCAACACCTGTGAGAGCGTAACCGAACTCTCCATATTCACGAGCTTCAACAGCGCCAGCTCCAGATTGATCTTGGGATCGAATCCGTCACGCATTTTCTGTTCAAGATTGACCAGCAGGTTCTGGATACGCAGCAGGTCATTGATTGACTGACTGGCCGTCATTCCTGTGAGTGCCTCAATATCATCGGCAGGCACGCCCAGCTCGGTTGCTGCGTCGGGCACCGCCTTGACCAGCAACATGTGCCGCAGCACCTCCTGCATGCCGCGCACGATTTCAGTGGCATCGATCCCGGATCGCAGCACCTCGTTGACCTTGGTGATCACCGCTGCGGCCTGTTTGTCGCGGATCATCTGGAGTATTGCGCGATATTCGCCGCGCGGCAAGATCCCCAACGCCTCGGCCAGCAGGTCCATATCGATCTGATCCCGCTGCCAGGAGGCCACCTGATCCAACAGCGAGAGCGCATCGCGCAGGGAGCCATCGCTGCGCCGGGCAAGTTCATCCGCGGCGGCATCGTCGATCTTGATGCTTTCCTTCGCGGCGATATTGACAACCGCCTGCCGCAGCTCCGCTTCGCTGACCCGCCGAAAATCATAACGCTGGCAGCGGGAAAGAATAGTCTGCGGGACCTTGTGGACTTCAGTGGTCGCAAAGATAAACACCGCATGGGCGGGGGGCTCTTCGAGAGTCTTCAGCAGTGCGTCAAATGCCGAAGGGCTCAGACGGTGGACTTCGTCAACGATGTAGACTTTATGCTTGCCGCCGACCGGGGCATACTTGATCGACTCGCGCAGATCGCGGATATCATCGACCGAGGTGTTGCTGGCGGCATCGATTTCGAGGATATCGAGCGAATGGCCACCCTGGATGCTTTTGCAGGAGTCGCACTGATTGCAGGGTTCGGCCCCCTGAGGGTTGGCGCAGTTCAGCCGTTTGGCGAGAATCCGCGCGACCGAGGTCTTGCCGGTGCCGCGCACGCCGCAGAACAGATAGGCCTGGCTGACCCGCTCATGCTCAATCGCTTTGGTGAGCGTTTCGGTGATATGGTGCTGGGCCAGGACCTCGCCGAAGGTCTGCGGCCGGTATTTACGCGAAAAAACGAAGTAGCTCATCGCTTTGCTCAGGCTGAATTTACAGCGTGCACCCACCCTCGACCCCGACACTCAACCGCTGCCTACGACACGAACTCGAACCAGGCTATCCCGCGGCACATGACTAGTCACACCTGCCGCTGCTACCTTCCGGTCCTGACGGGGTTCAGTGTGCCGCCATTGCGCGGGACCTGGCTGTCAGCATCCGCGCCGCAAACGGGCAAATCGAGTACAGACGAGCCTCAGGTGGGAATTCGACCCCGGTATAGCGGGTTCCGGGTGACAGGGCACCGCTAACTCCCCATCTAGCACGCCAACACTCTTTCGGGGGCAAAATAGGGCGGCCTGGGCAGAAGGTCAATCTCTAATTGGAAAAGGCCTGATTCGGTCCAAATTGCTTGACAGAACCGCTAAGCGGTTTATATTGCCGCCCGATATAGGTAGAAAGATCACTCCCCAGTAGCTCAGTCGGTAGAGCAACTGACTGTTAATCAGTGGGTCGCTGGTTCAAGTCCGGCCTGGGGAGCTTTTCTTGCATTTTGATCCCTTCGACGATCAGGTCGAAGGGTTTCTTGTATGTGGGATAAAGAGTTGTGCCTCTGATGGTGCAGTTCGTAAGTATGGAATCAAGTAGTTGGCGCTTTTCGAGCGGATCTTGCCGAATGTATAGTGAATACGCCTGCTGCGCGAGTTCTGAGATCTCGGTGGCTTGATCCACGTAGCTGCGGTCAGAATCCCGGTGTCGCGCAAGAAGTGCAGTTAGTGAATCCTGTTCCCCTCGCCACTTCGTCGAAAGATCAAGCCAGTAGTCCTCGTCTTCAATGAGAGTATCTGATCAAAAGGCTCTCATTCGAGACGGGTCAAAATCATGTGCATAGGCCGGCCCGCGGTAGCAGGGCCCGTTAAGCGTTAGCGGTAGCAGGTTTCATGACCTGGTGCACAACTTCGCTCAGCTTTCCAGCTGTAAATGGCTTGGCAATTCGACCGGCGAAGCCAAACCCCCGAAAATCGGCCATCGCTTCATCGTTGGAGTAACCGCTTGCGACGATTGCGCAGACTTCAGGGTCGATTTCAAGTAACTTATGTATAAGTTCCTTACCACCCAT
>JBDRQZ010000121.1:0-2725 GCA_043826025.1 bacterium
CGGCGTGAGTGATGTTCAGTATCTGCGAGGTGGGATTACCACCACCAATCTCGGCATTGAAGACGAACGAGGTACCACTGAGATCGATCACCGGCGGCGGCGGCGGATCGCCAATCTTGATGAAGTTCCCCTGATACTCAGGTGAGGCCGAGCCACCGGAAATCAGGGACAGAACAAACGTCCCCGCCGGTGGGATAAAGGTAGAGTCGAGATAGACGAACTGGTCGGGCGTGCTGGGTGGCACATGGAACCAGATTGTCAGCACCAAACCATCTCCCGGCGTGAGCGGTAGCGCTCCGGTGAAGTCGACCCAGCCGGTGAGTACTGTCTGATTCGCATTGTCGATGACAGGGGCAACAGCAAAGAAAGGAGTTGCCCGCGAGCCGACAAAGGACACAGAGTCCACGGTGATGTCGGGGGAGTCCCAGGAAAAACCGAGGGAGAAACCACCGACATTTTCATCGTTGAAAATCGTTACCGGTACAGCGGCATCGACACCCGGGTCGGTTTCGGTGTAGACAACTCGCACCGTGTCCCGTTCACCCGGATCATCCGCCATGGCTGCTGCCGGGATCAGCAGCAGGCCGACCAACGCTAATAACATGTACTGTGAAAGCTTCATGGGGGCACTCCCTCATCCGATAAGGTTCTAGCCGCGAGACTTTCCCTGTTCTCTCTAGCTTGTGATCGTGTTCCATCCCCTGGTGATAAGACCAGTGGCAGTAGCCGTGTCGCCCTTTACGTGGCAACCTAACATAATTTAGAGCCGCTGACAGTTCTGTCAAGCCCTATTCGCCTGATGCGCATAGATTTACAAAATGGCTGACACACCTCACCCGGTGGTGTTCAGAAACATACGTGGATCAAGCCGGTAGTGGTTGAAATGGCGACAGCTTAACTGCCGGCGGCGAGCAACTTAGCCCGTCTTCTTGCGGGCTGTGCGTTTGGTCGAGCGCTTGGCGGTGCTGCGGGAGCGGGACCGGCCCTTGGCGGCACGCTCATTCTCCTCGTTGTCCTTGGCGGCGCGTTCCTTCAATTCGAGAATCAGCAGATCTTCGAGTGTCTCGGCGCCCGGCTCATAGTCCAGCAGTGCGATATCGAAAAGTTGATCCGTGCGATCGATGAAGATGAATTCCATCTCGCGCTTGAGATCATCGGGGATATCCTTGAGATCCTTCTGGTTGAGACGAGGAATGACAAACTTGAAAATGCCGGCGCGATGCGCGGCCGCGACTTTTTCTTTGACTCCGGCCACCGGCAAGACCCGACCGCGCAGCGACACTTCGCCGGTCATCGCGATATCGTTGCGAATCGGACGATCGCTCATCACCGAGGCAATCACCAGCGAGATCGTCACCCCGGCCGAGGGGCCATCCTTGGGAATCGCCCCCTGCGGGAAGTGGATGTGGATATCGTAGGTAGCGAAATCCTCATGCGGAATCGACAGCAGGTCGGCCTTCGACCTGACAAAAGAGTGGGCGGCCTGAACCGATTCACGCATGACCTCGCCAAGCGAGCCGGTGCAGGTCACCAGACCCGCGCCCTTCATTTTCAGCCCCTCGATCATCATGATGTCGCCGCCCGCGCCGGTCCAGGCGACCCCGGCGGCCACCCCGATCTCCGGGTGGGTCGCGGCCTTCTCCGGTATATAAATCGGGGTGCCGACAAAATCTTCAACATTGTCGGCACTGACTGTCCAGCGCAGCTCCCGCTCACCTGAGGCCTTTGCCTTGGCAAAGCGACGGCAAATCGCCTCCAGGCGGCCTTTGAGCTGACCCAACCCCGCCTCCATCGTGTAGTTCGAAATCAGGCGTCTGATCGCGTCGTCGGAGAATGCCAGCTCTTCCGGCTCGAGACCGAAACGGCGCAGCAGCGCCGGGATTAGATACTGCTCGCTGATCAGCAGCTTTTCCTTATCGATGTAACCGGGGAACTCGATAATCTCCATGCGTTCGCGCAGCGCTTCAGGGATTTCATCGGTGTTGCGGACGCTGAAGATGAAGATCACTTTCGAGAGATCGAGCGGCAACCCGACATAGTCATCCATGAATTTGTGGTTCTGCTTGGGATCGATGGCCGCCAGTAGCGCCAGCGCTGCCGACAGTCGGCTCTCATCCTGACAGAGCCGATCGAGGTCCTCGATCAGGATCACCGGATTATTGGTACCGGCCTCAATCAGCGAAGTCACCAGTTTACCGGGCATTGCTCCGACCAAACTCCGCGGCTCGCCCCGAATATCGATACCGTCGAGCACTCCCGCCAGACTGAACCGAATCCGTTGCCGCGCCAGCGCCTCGGCTATCGCATGCGCCAACGCCGCTTTGCCGGTCCCCGAAGGTCCGCTAAAACAGAGCGGCGGCGTCGGGACTTCGGCAGCGGTCTGCCGGGTGGCCAGATATTCGACGATATTGTCTTTGACTGACTGCGGCCCGTAGAAGCTCTTCTCAATTATTCCCTCCATCTCCGCCAAGTCGTGGAGGGGCGCATCGACACGGGCCCAGGGAATCGCCAGCAGCCAGTCGAGATAGGCTTTTATCGAGGCATATTCAGCAGAGGCAGTTGAGATCAAGCGCAGGCGTTCGGTCTCAAGAAAAACCTGTTCCCGCACCGGCAGCGGCAATTCGCCCAGCATCTGAGCGCGCTGTCGGAATGAAACAGAGAGATTATCTTCGAATCCGGAGTGCTGCTCCGCGACGTGACCGGCGATTTCAGTTTTCGCAGCCAC
>JBDRQZ010000122.1:0-5076 GCA_043826025.1 bacterium
AAGCAGTTCTGTTCGAGATCCTCAGTCCCAGGCAGAACTGGCACTTCGACCAACATACCAGTTTGCTGGATAGAGTGATCGGTGCGATCCGACACGAGAACGCCCTCGGTGGCAACTCGATGAGACTCGACTATCGATTGGTTCCTTACAGCCAGGAACTGATAGCTGATGATGCAAAACCGACACACCGGATCGGGACAAACGCCGAAGCCTGGTTCGGCTACCATCACAGATGGCAGGTCCACATCCGCGCCAGATTGGAAAACCATGGCGAACTCGATCCGCAGTTTCATGGCCGCGTCTGGAAAGACAAGCTCACTGGCTGGGTGGATAATGCTGCGGTCTACTATTCTGTGAATCGATTCTTTGTCTCGGCCGGTAGGTCCTTCATTCACTGGGGGCCGGAGTCGCCGGATGCGCTGCTGCTCTCTGATCATTCGCCGCCGTTGGATCGTCTCTGGCTCGGCTATGAGAATAACACTTTCCGGTTCGATGCGATCTATTCGCGACTGGATGACATGCATGTCGACGGCGATACATTAAACCGCTATCTCAGCGCCCATCGCTTGACATTCCGTAAGGCCGGTTTGTTCGAGCTGGGGCTCTCGGAAGTAGCGTTATATGGTGGTCCCGGTCGGCAATTGGAGTGGTACTACCTCAATCCTTTCCTGCCATACTATTGGGAGCAGTGGAACCAGCGTACTGAAGACAACATCATGATGGGTGCGGATTTCGTGGTCTATTGGCCAAAGCGGGCGAGGTTGTTTGGTGAATTGCTGATAGATGATTTTCAGGTTGATTTCGAGAGCGAGCCGCATCAAGTGGGTTACAAGCTAGGTATCGACGCGCTCGAACCATTCGGCTTGTCGAGGCTTTTCACCAAGCTGACTTATACGCGGATCAATCCAACGGTTTACGGCCAGATTCTCGCGCAGAATCTCTACCTGCACGAAGGCGAACCGCT
Source organism: bacterium (assembly GCA_043826025.1). Taxonomy (GTDB): domain Bacteria; phylum Zixibacteria; class MSB-5A5; order CAIYYT01; family CAIYYT01; genus JBDRQZ01. Next base: position 965 of record JBDRQZ010000122.1, read on the forward strand.
CGGCTACTTCGGCGGCAATGATCAGGACCGCTGGCTGGGGTTGTTGCGCTATCATGCGAATGTCAATCTCGACCTTGAACTGGAGTTGCAGCGCCAACGCCGCGGCGAGGGTCGGATTGAAATGTTCCCGGTCGCGGCGGTGCCCTTCGAAGACAAATTCCCGACCGGCATCGTTGAGAAGTCGACCCTGCTGACTTTGCGGTGTGACTTTTTCACCAAGCTGCTGTTGCAGGGGCGCATCAGCGCCTCTTACGAACATCTCGACACCTTCGCGCATCAGGATGGCGTCAGCGATGCTCGTCTGGCGCTCGATATCTACCTCGCCTGGTATCTCTCCGGCTCGACCAACAACTGACGATGCGCGATTCGCTGACACTCCAGGCGCCGGCCAAAATCAATCTCTTTCTCAAAGTTCTGCGTCGCCGCGCTGATGGCTACCATGACATCTACTCGCTGTTGCAGATGGTTAGTCTTTATGATGATTTGGAGATGAGCCGAATCGAGCAGGGGATCGAGCTGGAGGTTGTCGGCGCCGATCTTGCTGCCGACGAAAGCAATTTGGTTTGGCGGGCCGCAGCCCTGATCAAGGAACGAACCGAATTCCCCGGCGGTTTGCGGATAAGGCTGACCAAACGCATCCCGATTGGTGCTGGTTTGGGTGGCGGTTCCTCAGATGCGGCGGCGATTTTGCTGGCAATTCGAGAGATGTTTGATTTGCGGATTGGCGACCCAGAATTGTCTGGTTGGGCGTCTGAGTTGGGCTCCGATGTGCCGTTTTTTCTAAGTTCCGGGCAGGCAATAATTTCGGGACGAGGGGAGATTGTCGAAGAAGTCGAACTACCGACTGACTATCAAGTAGTGCTGATCGCACCAAATTTTTCCGTATCAACGGCTTGGGCCTATGAGCAACTCAAAATTCCCTTGACAAGAGATTCGACGCCTCCTAGCTTTAAAATAGGCACGCGAAGACAGGGGTTTTATAGGCAACTGCAGCAGATCGGAAACGATTTCGAGTCTGTAGTAGCGACGGAATTCCCTGCGATTCGGGTGCAATTAGATGGACTGCGTCGGGCTGGAGCCGGCTACGCCGCGCTGAGCGGAAGCGGCAGCGCTCTCTTCGGGCTGTTTGCTGGTGACCTGACTCCTGATGCTCTTGCAACGATGAAGACTTCACCGGACGCGCGGCTGTTTGTGGTGCGGCCGGTGTGTCGATAACGGAGTCCCGCACCCTCAAGGGGAGGAGGAGAGCCGTGGAAATCACCGAGATCAGGGTCACACTTCGCAACGAGGACAAATTGAAAGCCTTTGTTAACGTGACTTTCAATAATGCCTTCGTTGTACGGGGGCTGAAGGTCATCAACGGCAATACCGGCTTGTTTGTCAGTATGCCGTCGCGAAAGCGTCCGGATGGCACTCATCAGGACATCGCTCATCCGATCAATAATGATGCGCGTCGGATGATCGAGGAGCAGGTACTGGCGGCATATCGCGAAAAGGCGAAACTGGAAAGGCCCGCCGGCGTATCATCCCGAGAAGGCAACTCGACGGAGTCGCCTTTTAGCTAAGACACAGGGGTGTCGGCAAGCGGTAAGCCACAAGATTTTGGATCTTGCACACGCAGGTTCGAATCCTGCCACCCCTGCCAACATCTCCTGCCGGTAATCACAAGTTCTCTCAGCGACTAATGCTATTTAAGGGGCAGCGGTCGACCGGAGTCAGGCGAATTCTAACCTGGCGCTAATACTGTGCTAACCGGCGCAGGCTACTTATAGGTTACATACTTCCAAGCGTTACTTCGCGCCTGCGTACTGCTACTTTCGGTCCGCGCTTGTTTTCGCTCTCAAGCGAGTTTGCATTAGTCGCCCTTGAAGACCTGGGGGCGACTAGTGCTCATGAGATCCATTGGAAGCCGGTGGCGCACGGTCGGCTATGCGCACCCGACTGAAGCTCTCGCTATCGACTGCAGGAGCCACAGCAAGTAGGTGTCCTTGGTAGGGCAGGAGTCGCCGACTCCTGCCGGCAGGTCTCTCAAGAGACCTGCCCCAATTTGAAACCTGGGGCAGAGCCCCAGGCCACGCCGCCAGAAACCCGGACCAAGGTCCTTACTACGCCGTGGATACAACTATCAGTTGCTATTGCTGCCGCTTTCGAGCAATTTGGATTCAACTATGGCGGCGACGAAACACAGACTGGCTCTGGTACTCGGCGGGGGTGGTGCGCCGGGAATGGCGCATCTGGGGGTGCTTGAAGTACTCCAGCGGGAAAGTATCAAGCCCGATCTGATTGTCGGCGGCTCAATCGGCTCAATCATCGGGGCACTCTATGCGCTGGAACCCGACGTCGCCAAGCTGCGAGCCAAAGTCGAAGACCTTTTCGCCGCTGATGAAATCTCGGATCGTTGGCGCAATCTAAGCGGCGAAACGGAGGGCGCCGAGGGGCGATTCTATGAAGGGCTGCTGCATTTCTTCCAGCGCCAGTTGATCGGCCTGAAGGTTTTCGCCACCGAGGCGCTACGCCCCGCGGCCGAATTACAACAGCCGCTCGACTATCTGTTCGGGAAGAAGACTTTCGCCGACTTGAAACTGCCATTAGCTGCCGCAGTGCTGGATATTGTCGCCGGTGAGGAACTGCTGCTCACCAAGGGCAGACTGACCGAAGCGCTCTACGCCTCCGCGGCCATCCCGGGTATCTTTCCGCCCAGCCGACAGGGAGGACGAGTGCTAGTGGATGGCGCTTTCACCTCCTCCTGTCAGGTCGGTCTGGCGCGCCGGCTGGGGGTGGAGTCTATCATCGGGGTCCGCATTCCGACCGGCGCATCCCTTTCTCAGGAATTCGAAACCGGTATCGATGTGCTGGCGCGTACCGATGAGATCGTCCGCAGTCGGCTGACAGACCTGGAAACTCAGGACGCCGATGTGTTGATCGTCCCGGCAACTGAGGCGATCCACTGGGCCGATTTCGACAGTCGAGAAAGAGCGATTGCACTTGGTCGTGAGGCCGCCGAAGCGAAGCTGCCGGAGTTGAAGGCACTCGTTCGTAAGCGGCGTGGCGGTTTCTGGAGTCGGCTGTTTTGGGGATAGCATGTAGCGACTGTCTTGTTGGTCAAGCGCTCTGGCGCTTGAAATCGCGACTATTCACTCTCTCGTCTGCAAACTGTCTTTGAGAGTTTGCGCGCGCTCCGCGATTTGCGTTCCCGCGAATGTTGCGATCACCGTGTCTAGGGCATCCATAACCCCACCCATGCGTGACTCATCGCACCAGTCAATCTCGAATGATGGCGAGAGAGATCTGTTCACATAGGGTGATTGAGGATAATCGACAAGCAACCGACAGAGATAGTCGCGCTGGATCGCCGGGTCGAAATCGCTTGACTCCCTGCAGAGAAAGATGAGCCTGCGCAGGGCTTCAGGAGCCAGGACAGAGCCTGGATACCGGTCGACGAATTCGCTAAAGACATTGTAAGCCTGATCGGTCAGCCTCCGGTGGTATATTGCCCAGTCTATACCGAAGAATTCCGACGCCGCGAACTCCTCGCCGCTTGGTCCGCGTACTTCGAATTCGAGAACATCACTCTGAAAGAACCTACTGCGGATCTGGTAGCATCCGGGTTCTAACACAAGACTGCCTCTCTGACGATCAGTGCATTCAGACAACAGCGAGATGGCGACTACTCTGGAACTCTGCGCTGGCAACAGCGAAGCGCGCGAAGCATTGTTCCATTCAGTGATGCGGCAGGCCAGCTCACGTCCTTGCTGATCGCTGAACAAGCGTAGCGCAGATATGTACGATCCGGTATATTTCGTCTCTCGGTCACCCTGATTTTCGAGGCGCGTGAAGACCCAGATAGGCTCGTATGGAATGAACTCTGTCTTCCTGATGTCAATGTGCAAATAGAGACCGTTGTCCTCAGCTACTGCTTGTAGGCAGACAGCAAGCAAGAAAGCGGACGCAAGAAACTTGATGCCGTGACTCATAGAGCCCTCCTCTTGAGTTGCCACGGTTTGACTCATACTAGGGACGTGGCCTTTCCAGAACTAGGACGCAATGATTACCTTATATGTTCAGTTGCGCATCTCGAAGCCAACCCGGATCCGAACTAAATCGCTTGGGGC